>JAFDCA010000219.1 GCA_019313025.1 Deltaproteobacteria bacterium | reverse complement strand
AGAGCTAACATAGAAAAGAAATTGAAATTTCTAATAATGGTGTCAAACTGACCGCAAAACCTCGGTGATTTTTCAAGACTTGCTACACCGCTAAATGTCTATCGTTAATAAAAGGGCGTTGTTCCGCACTTTGTGACAGCTTACCCCAAGAGTTAGGCATTTTGCCATTTATATTAATGAAAACTTTGACTGTAATAACACAAAGCTTTGACTATGAAAAAAGGGAAAGAACGAATCAATTATTTAAAAATGATAGGGCTTTCGGAACCTATAATACAAATGGCCCAGGGAAAAATTCTTCATCCATTTTTCGAGTCAGCATATGAGGAACCAAACCATATCTATGACATAAAGAATATCCCAAACAACATAATTCCTCTTTGGGAACTCGAATCATTTCAGACAGTAATGTTGGAGGAGAATAATGATATTTTATTTGTTCAATTCGACTTAGATGATTTAGAAGCAACATTTAATGTCATTGGATATACAGAGCAAGCGGCTCTGGCAAGGTTATTTTTGGATAATATTGAAGTATCGAACTTAGAAAATGATGAATTGATTAAACAGGTAACAGAGGCTTCTAAATGTACAGGATTCAGATATGATGACGAATTTATTAACTTATTAAAGTTGTATGATAGTGACTTAGAAAAGTATTTCGAGAAATTTAAAAAAAAAAAAAAAAGAATAGACTGGTAAACTTGCGGGTGGTCTAACCAATCATTGAAGGCGGATGGGCTAAAACTATGCCGTTTACAAAAGATATTGGCTTTTGAAGATTTTGTGCCGCTTACATGTTTGGTATAAGTTTTCCGTCCGCCGATTAATCATGCGTTCAAGGTTATATTATCCTAACAGCAAGATCCGACAGCTCATAAAAGTGAATGATACTAATACAATACCTAACTTGATTTTTAACTTTCAGCAGTTTATGTTAATGTAAAAAGTACCAAGGTGGTGGGAACAGTCATAAAGCACAGATATCTTCTACATTTTCTGTCAATCATGGGCTTTGGTATCTTCTTTGTTCTGTTGACCGGGAATGCCTTGGCTCTTGAACAAAGCTCCACGGCTTTCATTCATGCCAACATTATCCCCATGACAACCGAGGGAGTTCTGATTGATCATACCGTAATCATTGAAGGAATACGGATTTCAAGCATCGGTCCTTCAAACAAAACGGAGATCCCACCGAAGGCAAAAGTGATCAACTGCCGGAATGCTTACCTGATGCCGGGTCTTGCCGACATGCACATGCATCTGCGATACGACTGGATGAGCGAAGCCTGGCCAGTGTGTCCTTTGAAGCTTTATATCGCCAATGGTGTAACGACGATTCGCTGCTTTGGTCCGGGTGGAAAAACCGGTCGATACAGCCTTCAGTTGCGCAGGGAAATTGAGTCGGGGCGACTTGACGGACCAAGTATTTTGACCTGTGGTCCTATGCTTCGCGGTCATTTTAACGAAGATCCCGAGAATACTGTAATCAAGCAAAAATACCAAGGATTCGACTTCATCAAGATTTATTCCTTTGTGACCAGGGAAGAGTATCACGCCATCATGGAAACAGCCAAAAAGGTTCAAATTTATACAGCTGGCCACATTCCGTTTCAGGTGGGATGGGAAGGTGTCATTGCGGAAGGGATGGATGAAGTCGCTCATATTGAGGAGTTTTTATGGGAGTTTTCCGGTCTCGATCGTGGACGATACTTTGAAGGCGAAAAGGAGTGGATGGCCTATGTTATCGGGGCCACCTTTGCTCGATTTGAACCATATCTCCGGTTAAATATGCAGGAGAAGGAACAGCGGCTTGAGGCATTGGCAACAGGGGTTTTGAAGAAACTTGAAAGCAGGCCGATCCCTGTTTGTACGACCCTGGTTGTGGATGATATCATTGTGCAGAAATTGTTTGCTCCAGATCAATTCCTGAAAAAGCCAGAAAATAAATATCTCCCAGGCTCTTACATGAAACGTTTTCGCGAGGGGCGGGAAAAACATCAGCTGCAATTCAAAGGCGGTGAGGCATTTGCACCGTTTAAGTACATGCTGGATAAAAAGCTTTTGAAGACTTTTAAGAAAGCTAAAATCCCATTACTGTTGTCTACTGACGCAGGGACGGGCGGAATGGGTATAGTGCCTGGATTTTCCATTCATGACGAACTCAGCATCCTGGTTGAAAACGGTTTTTCACCTTATGAAGCAATTGCTACTGGGACCGTCACGGCATCGAAGATTGTGAAACGAATGAATGGGCAGGATGATTTTGGAACTATTGCACCGGGGAAAAGAGCGGATTTTATCCTCGTGGAGCAAAATCCGCTTGAAGATGTTGCCAATGCCCGCAAGATCAGCGGCGTTATGGCAGCCGGCCGATGGTATGATCAGGAGATCCTATCGAAGATGTTGCTCCAGTAACAACCAAAGAATAAGGATGATTATCCGAACATTGACTGTTCATGATCCAAATTATTAAAGGATATCAGAACAATCCTTAATTGCCGAAGTACGATTTTTTTGCAATTGAGTCAGAAACAATCAGACCTATGCATTTAAAATCAGACATTAAATCACTACAATGATTAAGAGGCAATATATTATAAATTTGATCTGCCAATATAATTTGGTTCTTGAATTTTAAACTAAGAGGTCAGACATGATTCATCCGT
>JAFDCA010000218.1 GCA_019313025.1 Deltaproteobacteria bacterium | reverse complement strand
TGTATTAAACCTTGCCGCCTGCACACATCCATTTAAAACCCCGGACTTGGGCGGTCTATACAACCGCATGATTCAAAATGAAAATCCATACAGAAACCCGGTCATACTAATTCCTGGACTGCTCGGTTCAAAGCTCATCGATCCGCAAACCGGTCATACAGCATGGGGCAAATTCGGTGTTGCGGGAATAACGTCAGATAAAGTTACGGCGCCTGCAAATATCGCCCTGCCAATGGGTAAAGGAAAAATTTTTAATGAGTTAGAAGATCAGCTTGTCTCTTAAGGAGCCCTGGATCGAATTGTTGTTAATTTTTTGGGATATCCTCTGCAACAGAACAGCTATGCCTATATTTTAGTGTCCTCGGCATCGGCGGATACCGAGACCAAGATCTGGCTGAAGCCGGTTTTATCGACTATGGAGACCGTCACTTTACCTGTTTCCAATTTGACTATGATTGGCGACGGGACATTGTTGAAAGTGCACAGGATCTTCACCTGTTCATCAAAGAAAAGCAACGGTATGTGCAACAGGAAATTGAAAAACGGTTCGGAATTAAAAATTACCATACTAAATTTGACATTGTGGCCCATTCCATGGGAGGTCTGATTGCCCGGTATTATTTAAGATATGGAACTCAAGACCTGAATGAAAATGGCAGCCTTCCGGAACTGACATGGGCGGGAAGCAAACATGTCGAACACCTGGTTATTATCGGCACGCCGAATGCCGGTTCAATTGATTCCTTAATGAGCCTGGTCAACGGTTACCGTCCCGCCCCTTTGCTACCGCATTATCCGGCTGCGGTGCTGGGAACCATGCCGTCTGTCTATCAACTCCTCCCCAGAAGCCGTCATCATCCGCTAATAGACCAAAACAACCAGCCGATAGCCGATATCTTCGCACCGGAATTATGGGAAAAAAACGGTTGGGGTCTAGCCGATCCCCGGCAGGATGATATGTTAAAATACTTGCTGACAGATGTCGATACACCCGAAAAACGTCGGGAAATCGCACTGGACCATTTGACCAAATCTCTTCGGCGTGCGAAACAGTTCACGGCAGCCATGGACGTACCGGCCGCACCGCCGGCATCCCTTCATTTCTTTCTAGTTGACGGAGACTCCGAAAGCACGAACAACACCGCCCGATTTGACGCCAAGGGAAGGTTGTCTATTGTAGAAAAAGGTTTAGGTGACGGTGTCGTTTTGCGAAAAAGCGCCCTTATGGACGAACGTCAAAAAAACAATCTCACCTCTCGACTGATCTCTCCTATAAAATGGCGCCAGGTTCTCTTTTTGTTTTCGGATCACCTTGATCTTACACGAAATCCGGCCTTTACGGATAATGTCTTGTATTTTCTAATGGAAGGCCAGAAGGACGAATAGCACTGATATTTTATAAATTCAAAAATATCAAATGCGCTTTGAAGAAAAAATATGGGTCGTCTAAATAAAGAAAAAAGGAATATTTATAGGATGTAAACTTCTGTCAAATCGTCAATTCTGAATTCGCTTTGGCTAGGATTGACCGCCAAGCTCTAAACTTTTATCAATTTCCTTCCACTTGGCAAGGGATATCGGTTTTAACCCCACCAGGTCGCATTGAGGAATCCAACCTAATGTAGAGTTTGGGATATAAAAACAATTTTGCCCTTTGAAAGGGCCATCTTCAATGATCCATCCATCTTGTACGGCAATCTTCTTTCCTGCAAGTTTTTTTGCCTCGGTGGTGTAATTCATCTTTTTCGACGGTTGAAATATCGCTTCATAAAACATTAAAATATACCCTCACAAAAAATTAAGGACACTCCCTCATATGTCGGGGAATGCCCTTTTTCTAATTCAAACTGTCAGCTAAACAACCGTTACATTAGTTGCAGACGGACCTTTTTGACCCTGCTCAATGTCAAAGGTTACTCGATCACCTTCATTTAGCGTTTTGAAACCGGTTGCATTGATTCCGGAATGATGTACAAATACATCCGGACCATCTTCCTGCTCTATGAAACCATAGCCCTTGCTGCTATTAAACCATTTTACGATTCCATTCGTCATAATGACACCCTCCTTTCAAAAAATTCTCATAGTTCCAAACTGCAGGCTGCCACTTTGACAAATGGATATTTCCTTCAGAACGAAACTGGCCCGCTAATCAAGAACGGACCTTTAATGATTGTTCAAATTATAATATATTCTTGAAAAAAGTCAAGCTAATTGTGCGGTTACTCGTTTTGGATATAGAAATGTGTTCCATAATTCTTTTAATGTAAAAATCCCATCAACTCCCGGGTAAAATGATGCGAGACTCCTGTTTCTCCTTCATTTTTTGGATTTCCTCCTGCATTTTTTTCAGCGCGATTTTCATGGCTTCAGGATACAGGTCCATGGCTTCTTTTAAATTTCTGGCATCAATAGGTGCTTGAATGGGAATCGGTCCATGGGGCGTCATTATGTTGAGATGTCCCACAAAAATCTGTTTGCGGCTTTTATCTTTTAAACCATTGGGCTTGACCGGTGTCAGACGGCGGATAGAAGCCATGTCAAGATCACTGAAAGACTCTTCCATATAAAGGTTGTCTTGATGAACCGACAGGTCAAGGGTATTGAGTTCTTTTTCGTCAAACATGCTTGTCTCCTTTAATTGGTTTAGGATATTTCAAAAGCTCTATATCTCAAAATCAGGCAGATTTTCAATAATTTGTTTAAAAGTATTCTTGTTTTTAAAATTAAGAATGTCTTTAACAATCGTATATTTCAACTGTATCGCTTCGTTAAAACCAAAAGCCAGAGTTGAAAATAAAAAACTCAGATCGCCAAAAAAGCTTTGTTGAAATATCCCGTGCCAAGGAGACATGCGTTCAGACAATGTTCTAACGGTATTCCAGATATCTGTCAAATTCCGATCATTTATTGTGACATGCATCCTGGCTTCAACTTCCCGGCAATACGGCATATTAAAATCGACCACCTGTTGCGGCAGCGTTATTCCAAGGCGTTTCCACTGCTGCTGAAGCTGAAATTTTGCTTCACGATTGAATTGAGACAACTGTTGATAGTATTCATAAGACCACAGTTCATAGGCTCGGCACCCGAAAAAGCGTTCCGGATAGACCAAGCAATCTCGTCCTTCTAAAAACGGACAGGATGTGATCTTCACGGGATTCAAAAAGAAATACGCCACAAGTTTTGTGTACAATCGTTTTCTGCGTTCGGCCGTCATATTTTGAAAGCATCGGATAACCCACAGTATTTCAACCAGGCTGCCCTCCGGCAGCAACTTACAGCAATGCGTTTTCCGCTCACAATGGGTCGCAGGTATCCGGTCATAGACGTTCTTTAACGCCTCAAGCAAAGAAGCCGAATGAGACATACAGTCTCTGATATTTGTCCGTTTCAGCATCACCGCATTCCAAAGAATACCGTATTAAAAGCATGGCGTTTCAAATGATTAAATATGCAAATAACAACTTGTTTATATTAATAATAAAAAGTCTTCTCTAAAATTATAATGAAATATTCGGGCTATGGTAGTATATCCTTTTACAATGTCAACCGATCAACTCATAATATTCGCCGGAAACGAGTATGAAAAGATCAAACATATCGAATTGGAGTTAACTTTTTAAGAAACAGATGCCGCATGTTCATATTTATCGAAAATTTAATTGTATAAGCAAGAAATGGTCATTGACAACCCATATCACTCTGATTAGTTTAAATACTTAAGAAGCTTTATAAAACGTGGAAATGGTATAAGGAGGAAACATCATGGCAAATATTACGTTTAAAGGCAGCCCGATAAACACCGTCGGAGAATTGCCTGAGATAAATACCCCAGCGCCGGATTTTGCCCTCACCAAAACCGACCTATCTGATGCGACACTTAAAGATTTTCTTGGAAAAACGATTGTATTAAACATCTTTCCCAGTATCGATACACCGGTTTGTGCAGCATCGGTAAGACGGTTTAATCAAGAAGCAAGCCGTTTTGACAACACGGTTGTTTTATGCATATCGGCAGATTTACCCTTTGCACATCAGAGATTTTGCGAAATCGAAGGATTAAAAGACGTCATACCGCTTTCCGTATTTCGTTCCCAGGAGTTCGGCACGAGTTACGGGATAACGATATCGGACAGCCCTTTAAAAGGACTCTTGTCCCGAGCGATTGTGGTGATAGATAAAACAGGCAAGGTCGTTTATAAGCAGCAAGCTCCTGAAATTGCCGAAGAGCCCAACTATGAGGAGGCATTGAAGGCACTATCAGAAATAGCCTAGCGAATTTTTGAATCCGTTTTGCCTTTTTTACAGGAGAAATCTATGAGGTCACACATTTTTAAATGGATTGTTTATGGCGTGTTTTTTGGTGTGTTTATGATTGCCTGTGCGGGCACCAAACTCACCCATACACGTTTGGATGAAACCTATCAAGGAAAACCTGTATCAAATATTCTGGTCATTGCGATAACGCATAACAAAGAAAATCGGCAATCCTTCGAAGACAAATTCGTTGCACAGTTAAAAGCCGTTTGGATTGAGGCTGTTTCCAGTGTAGATGTCATTCCAATTCCACCGGATATGGAATTAAAAAAAGAGGAGATCTTGAAAGCTGTCAACAAATTTAAAAATGATGCGGTGATCATCACCCACCTGGTTGGCGTGGAAGAAAAAGAAAGTTACGTCCCTCCTGAACGACATCGAGGAGGCTATTACGGATATTACGGCTGGGCGTATAATCATACTCATGAACCGGGTTATTCTCTCACAAAAACCCTTGTCCGCCTCGCAACCAATCTCTACGATGTCAAAACGGAAAAACTTATATGG
>JAFDCA010000217.1 GCA_019313025.1 Deltaproteobacteria bacterium | reverse complement strand
ATTTGATCCTTACATGCTGACCGTTTTTCCTATCTCTTTTTTACGCTCAAATTTCAATCCTCTGAGGTGGAAATATCCTCGAAATACTTGTGGTTGAAATTTTCGCGTTCCTCAATATAGAAAAAAATTGAACAGCCTTTAAAGGTCAAATAAAAAAGCAAAAAATGGCTGCCGAATTATAATCCAAAGCTATAGCAGCCACTTATATTTAAAATGGGGTGAGTGACGGGACTTGAACCCGCGGCATCCAGGGCCACAACCTGGTGCTCTACCGACTGAGCTACACCCACCATACAAGTTAAGAGTGTCTAAAGTGATCTAAAGTGCCTAAAATGCCTAAAGTGATCTAAAATAACTCAAGTTTAGATCACATTTCACGTTAGACGACTATTCTTTAAACCATAATTATTCCAAGAACAAACTAAAACATATAAACTATTCGTTTAGCAGAACGGATGCGCCAGTTCAAGTCATTTTATCCCATCCAATGAAAATATCTCGGCCAAACTTGATGTTGATTCTTTCTCCCTTCTGCGATATGTTTTTAAATCTGGTTTGCCAAATAATTTAATAAGGATATTTCATGACTCAATTTCACGTTTTTATCATTCGAGCGGTATTTGGTGCTGTTTTTGCGGTTGTTTTGACCCGTATGTTTTATGGAAAAGTGGAAATTGTCTATGTGGCAGGGCTTGCTGTTTTTCTGGTGGGTATGGCATATGTTATGGAATATTTTAGAAAAAAAAGAAAAGAATAGTTTTTAGACTCTCTTTGAGACAGGATTGGCCGGATATTAAAGATTTTTTTCATCCCATTTTATTGATAAAAATGGGATGAAACCATCCGCCTTCTAGGCGGAGTAGAATTAATCCGAGAAATCTTGTTAATCTTGTCTAATATTTTGGTTTTTCCAAATAAATCCAGTTTAGGAGTGAGTTATCATTGGAACAAATCATCCTCGGGACCGCCGGACACATTGACCATGGTAAGACGGCGCTGATCAAGGCGCTGACCGGCATCAACACCGACCGGTTAAAAGAAGAAAAACGTCGCGGCATTACCATTGAACTCGGATTTGCGTTTCTGGATCTCCCCAGCGGACAACATGTCGGTATTGTCGATGTGCCGGGGCATGAAAAATTTGTAAAAAATATGGTGGCCGGCGCCACCGGTATCGATATCGTTGCCATGGTGATTGCAGCGGATGAAGGCGTGATGCCCCAGACCCGGGAACACATGGAAATCTGCATGCTGCTTGGGATCAAGCACGGACTTGTTGTTTTGACCAAAACCGATCTTGTGGATGAAGAATGGCTTGAGCTGGTCATCGAGGATGTCGGGGATTTTGTTAAAGGAACGTTTTTAGAAAAAGCCCCCATCGTACCGGTTTCCTCCATGACCGGTGACGGTATACCGGAATTCATTAAAACGTTGGACGAGCTGAGCGCCCGGCTGCCCAGCCGACCCCCTTCCAGTCTCTTCCGCCTGCCGGTGGATCGTGTTTTTACCATGAAGGGATTCGGCACCGTGATTACGGGAACCCTGATTTCAGGTCAGGTACAGGTGGGTGATACCGTAATGCTCTACCCTTCGGGTATTACTTCAAAAGTTCGGGGAATTCAGGTTCACAACCAGAGTGTCGCCAAGGCAGAAAGCGGTATGCGGACCGCTATTAACTTTCAGGGGCTTGAGAAGGCCGTGGTCAATCGCGGCGATGTGTTGTCGAGCCCGGGTGCACTTAAGCCGAGTTATATGATCGACGTGTCTTTTCACTATCTGAACAGCAATAAGAAACCGATTAAAAATCGCACACCGGTAAGATTTCATACCGGGACCAACGAAGTGATCGGCAACATTATTTTCATTGACAGGGAGGAGCTTTTACCCGGGGACACCGCCATTGCCCAGATGAGAGTCGATTCACCGGTGGCGGTTATAAAAGATGATCGCTTTGTCATTCGAAGCTATTCCCCTGTGCGAACCATCGGCGGCGGGAATGTTCTTAACCCGATTCCGCAAAAGCACAAGCGGTTTAAATCCGATGTGATTGAAGGATTGACCGGATTGATGGATTACGAGCCTGAAGAGATTATTTCCTTTCATGTGGCCGAGTCCGGCTATCAGGGGGTAACCTATTCCGATCTTAAAATAATGACCAGCCTACATGAAAAACAGCTTCAAAAAATCCTTCAGGACCTGTTGTCAAAGCAAACGATTGTTCTGGCGGACAGAGACAATCAAACGTACATTCACTGCACAAGCTTTGATACATTCAAAACAGAAACATCCGATTATCTTAAAAACTATCACAAGGCCAATCCTCTAAAAACCGGTATGTCCAAAGAAGAACTCAAATCCAAATTTCCTGCGGTTTTGGGTACACGGTTTTTTAATCTGATGCTGAATCAGATGATAAAGGACACGTCTGTTGTCAGCGAAGACAATGTGGTTCGCATGGCATCACACAAAGTGTCCCTGGGCGTTGATCAGGCTGATATCAAAAAGAAAATTCTGAACGCCTATCTTGAAAACGGGCTGACTCCCCCTTACTTTAAAGAACTCAAGAAATCCTTTGATATCGAAACATCCCTGGCCAAAGATGTGCTCACGCTTTTGATGGATGAGGGATTGATTGTTAAGGCCAAAGAGGATCTTTATTTTTATGCAGACGCTGTCAAAGATTTGCAGAAAAGACTGGTTGATTTTCTTAAAACCCATGATGAAATTTCCACACCGCAGTTTAAGGAAATGACTGGTGTTTCCCGCAAGTATCTAATACCGTTGATTGAATATTTTGATGCTCAGAATATCACCATCCGTATCGGGGATATACGCAAGCTGAGAAACAGATGATGCCTTTCATATGAAAGCCTCCAACTCGTGCAATATTCAGGTGGAGCAATATTTCGCTTGAAATTAGCACCCGATATTAATTAACATATACCTAAACGGAGCGGTTCAAATTTTAAAAGGGGATAAAGTATCTCTATTTTTCAATGAATGGTCTTGATTTTTATTTTTGAAATTTGAAACCCTTGTCTAAACGGAGATATTATGGAAAATCCAAACAACGGCGAAAAAGATCATATTCACGAAACTAAATTCAAAAGATTTGCTGCCAAGCGGATCATTTTTTTCACCCTGCTTGGGGTGGTTGCCATATGGATCGTGGGCGTGGTGATTGGGTATTTCGAAAAGCCTGCCGGAATTCAAACGGCCAAGAAATCTGAGAGCCATGTTGCCCATGAAGCTTCCAAAAACAGTCCGCAACCCGAATCCTTACATCAGGCCTTTGAAAAAGCACCTTCCCACACATTGCCGGAAGACAAAGGCCATGAAACGACAGCCCGTCCCATGGAGTCCAAAAAGGATACGGCCGGCGATATCATGACAACTGATTTTATCGTTTTAAACAAGAATCTATCCGTCAAGGAAGCCATAGAATTTCTCAAAGGGACGCATCAGGAGATAGAAAAGCCGACCCAAATGTTTGTTGTTGATGCGCATGCAACACTGATGGGTGTCATTACCCTGAATAAATTGTTGTTTGCCTCTTCAGAAACCATACTCGAAGATATTGTGACAAATGACATACATACCGTCCATATCGGCTTGGACATGGAACGGGTAAAAGCACTGATTGAAAAGCATCACTTGTCATCAGTTCCCGTGATCGACAAGTCCAACAAGCTCGTGGGGGTGATCAATTCGAATCAAGTGCTTCATCTGGCAAAACAGGATATCGTGGAACGTCCGGGCCATACTCCGGCCCCGGTGCACGAGGCGCCGGCTCCAGAACATGAAACAAAAACCCCGGCTCACAAAGCACCGGCTCCGGCACATGAGGCAAAAGCCCCAACACACAAGGCATTGACCCCCACGCACGAAACAGTTGAGAAAAAACCTGAACATCCCTTGCCCGACGCTCACAAAAAAAAGACGGCCGAACACCGTGAAACCCCGGCCCACGGCGTCCACAAAGCAGCAGAGACCGAGCCCAAAGCCAAAGGTGTGGCGTTTGTCGAGGCCACCATGGCACCCCTTGATTATGAATTGAATGGAAGGTTCTGGGGATGGCGTCCCAATGACATACTGGATTTCACGGATAATATAAACAATTACCAGTTAGGGGTTCTTGAGGTCACTCGACGCACCGTTGTCGCCCTGACCGAACGCATATCCCGCACAGGCGCCACAGCGGCATTTGACGAGAATCTTGAAAGCGCCATGAACTGGTTGATGATTAAAGCCCGTAAATACTGGTTCCCGTCTCCGGAATCCAAATACAACGATAGTCTCAACGAACTCAGAATCTACAAGAAAAAGCTTGAAAAAGGAGAGGCCAACTTCCACACCCGAACCGACAACCTGATCCCGCTTCTGATGGCGTATGAAGATCTGTTGGGAAGCTGTGAGGAAAACCTGGTCAAAACCCATGAGGATGACGGAAGTCCGGTCAGTTTTTTCAAGGCGGACGATTACTTTTTCTATACCAAAGGCGTTGCCAGTGCCATGGGGACCATTCTCGAGGCAGTCATGGAAGATTTTATGGTGACTGTAGAATCTCGCCGGGGAATCGAAGTGCTCCATCATGCCATTGAATCATGCCACCACGCTTCTGAAATCGATCCATGGCTCATTACCAACAGCCCGCTTGACGGTGTCCTGGCCAATCACCGGGCGAACATGGCCGCACCCTTAAGCCATGCCAGATTTTATATCGGTGTGCTTATAAAAACGCTTTCCACCTAAAATTGCAAGGCAATTTCAGGTGGTTCTTTTCCAATTCGGCTGGAGAAGAGGGGTCAAGCTTGACCCCTTAAACCCATTGGGATCACACCTGCTCATTTGGAGATGGGTCTCTTATTTTACCCTCATTACCTACAACTAATCGGGAGGTGATCCTTTTATATTAACATGGCGGCTATACTGTCCAAATACAACATCCCTTTCGGAGTCAGCGCACAGCGGTTTCGAGAAGAATTCACAAGCCCTTTTTCTTCGAGATCGGTGATGGTTTCGGCGTGCATTGCTTTAAAGCTGATGCCAAACTTTTTGTCAAATGCGTCAACCTCAATCCCTTTTGTCTGCCTCAACCCCAGATAAACCGCTTCTATCATAAGCTGTTCTCGGCTTAACCATTCCTTTCCTGCCCGTGGAAGTCTGCCTGACGACAGTTTCTGGATGTATTTTTCCACATTTGAATGGTTCCAAAAGCGCTGTGGCTCGATAAATGAATGGGCTGAAGGTCCGAGCCCGATATAGGGAGAGAAATTCCAGTATTTCATATTATGCCGCGATAGGTTGGATTGAGGGCTTTTAGTGCCCGATTCGTCGGAAACTTCGTGAGCAAAGTTGGATGTTTCATACTGAACATAACCGTTTGCGGTTAAAAACGACAAGGTGATCTCAAAAAGCTCGCAGATTCGATCCTCAGAAAGGGGGTTAAGGACGCTGTTTTGAAGGTCTTTGTGTATCGGCGTGCCCGGCTCAAAAGAGAGCATGTAACAGGATAGATGTTGGGGGTAAAATTCTACTGCCGATTGTAAATCCTTTAGCCACGATGATGTTGTCTGACCAGGAATTCCATATATCAGATCGAGCCCGATGTTTTCATATCCTGCCTTTTGGGCCCATATTAACGCCATTTGGGCCTCCTTGGATGAATGGATTCGTTGGAGAAAGTCAAGATTCGAAGAATTGAACGACTGGACACCCATGTTTATTCGGTTGACACCGGCTTGTCGGTAACCCTTCAACTGCTCCAGGGTCACCGTTCCGGGATTGACCTCCAGGGTAATTTCAGCGTTGGAAAGAATGGTAAAGCATTGATGAGCGGTTTTGATGATGTTGTCGATGATTTTTATATCCAAAAGAGATGGCGTACCGCCGCCGATATACAGGGTATCAAATACCTTGTCGGGCTCACGGGTCATATTCATCTCGGATGTCAAGGCATTCAGAAATGAAGGCTGAAGCGACAGGTCTGTTATGGAATAAAAATCGCAGTAGGGACATTTTCTAAGGCAAAAAGGGATGTGGATATACAACCCGGCGGGCGATGCATTGGGAGCAAAAGATGACGGGTCTTGAAACATCGGCATGAATTATTAAATGGCTATTCAATCGATAATTGACTATTGAAGATGGAATATTGTTTTTGGTTTTCTTCAATTTTCGATCGGCACTCTTCGGTCAGATCATTCCGTATCCGGTATTGAGCAATTAATTGTCAAAAATCAGAAACGTGCACCTGTATCAGTTTGCAGCTTTCTCTGCCAGCGTCATTCCCAGATCCAGAGCGTCGCGATTCATCTTTATAAAACCGGCAGGAATGCGATCTTTAAGTACTTCCATGATGGATTCTGATTTGACGAGTTTTGTCAATGCAATCACCGCACCCAGCATACAAATATTGAACACAATGGGTTTTCCGATTTTTTCCATGACGTTTCGGTACATGGGCAGTTCTTTTTGCTGCGCATCGACCTTCCTCTGGATTTTCACAAAACGGTTGTCTGTAATTAAAAGTCCGCCGGGTCGTATGATGGGACAATATTGATTGTAGGCTTCTTGGGTCAGACAGACCAGAACATTGGGCTGGATCACCTTGGGATAATTGATATTTGATTCCGAAATAATAACGTCCGTGCGGGTTGCACCGCCTCTGGCTGCCGGGCCGTATACCTGGGATTGCACGGCGGTCAAATTTTCATAGAGCACCGCCGCCTCGGCAAGTATGATGGCCGCCGTAATCACCCCTTGTCCACCTGACCCGGAAAATACCAGTCTGCATCTTTCCATATTTTGAATCCTTTATTCTCATTAATTTTCATATGAGATTAGGGTTTTATGTTTCGAACTTCGTCATCGCTCTTTTGATAATTTTTTCGTATTCACTGCAATATTCCGGCAATTCTTTTTGAATAAAAATACCTCTTTCAATAAGGTCCGGATTTTCGACTTTGGCTTTTGAGCCTATGGGGGTGGTATTTTTCTTGAATGACTCCATCATGTCCACGGCGTTTCCTTCGCGGTTCTTTCTTCCAAAATAGGTGGGGCACTGGGTCAAAACCTCCACCACTGAAAATCCTTCATGCAAAATGGCCTGTTTTAGAATCTTTGTCAGTTGTTGAACATGGTAGGTGGTGCTTCGGGCAACAAAAGTAGCCCCTGCAGCCATGGCCAGTTTAACGGTGTCAAATGAATAGTCGATGTTGGTGTAAGGTGCTGTGGTGGCCAGGGTTCCGTACCCGGAAAGGGGAGAATACTGGCCGCCGGTCATGCCGTAAATTCGATTGTTCATGACAACGGCGGTGAGATCGATATTTCGCCGGGCAGCGTGAATAAAGTGATTTCCACCGATGGCCAGTGCATCGCCGTCTCCCATGGGGACAATGAGGTTCAGCTCGGGCCGACTCAGTTTGACGCCGGTGGCAAAGGCCAGGGCACGGCCGTGAAGGGTATGGAGTGTATGAAAATCAACATATCCTGAAATACGGGATGAACATCCGATCCCCGAAACCATGACGATTTCATTTTTACTCATTCCGAGTGAATCTATGGCCCTTAAAAGACTGTTCATTACGGTTCCATGTCCGCACCCCGGACACCAGATATGCGGAAAAAATCTTTCCCTGATATAATCCTTTAT
>JAFDCA010000216.1 GCA_019313025.1 Deltaproteobacteria bacterium | reverse complement strand
TAGGTAAAAATTGTTCAACCATATCGTTACAAAGCATAAGTGCCTCCACGCGATTTGGTCGCCACTGGATTAAAGCTAATTCGTGTGATAGCTTTAACGTATATGCATAATATTCGACCCGATAAAATTACAGATAATGTAAACAAAGTTGGAAATATCAAGAGCCTCAAAAAGTTTGTGATATCATCATTCCCGGCTTGCCTGGCTCCGGTGGTGCAACTGCTATAAAAACCAAAATATCAACTGGCTAAAATCGTGAGACATACAACGTGAAACATACAAATTGTATCCCTTTAGAAACGGGGTGATCTCAGAAAAAAGATCACCCTGACATTATTTAGGCACATAGGTTTTCAATCCACCGAATCGCCTCCATGTTGCTAATTTTTTCCAAATATAGCTGCGTGGTCGACAAATTCGCGTGAAGGTTGTTTTTCAGGAGATTGAAAAAAGATGACAGATGGGAAAATCGAACTCGTTTGGTTTGGGCTATTCAGCCGTCGGTGACAGTATAAAAAATTGCAGAACCTTTTCGGATGACAATTCGGATAGCTCTTCTCCTCTGAAATTAACGCAAAATTTGTTGATTATCCACCTGTAGGCACGGACGGTATTTTTTTTTCGAATTTGTTACATGGCAATCGATCCAAATTTTTGCAGCTTGTGAGATTTTCATGGTTTACCTCCTTTTGGTTGTGGTTTGACATTTATAAACCACCTGAGGTAAGCATAATGTACCCGTTTCGTATCTGCAATAATTTTGATCAGTTTGATAGTTCGGCATTCGCCGAGAATATTCATGATTCTGTCAGCTTTATGTTTTTGTAGTTCATCTGCGTATCTGAACTTTAACGATTTTGCATGTACTCTATATATCATGGATTTGTTACTTGTAATCTCGACCGTCTCGACGCATAAATTGAAAAGAACTGATTAGGATTAGTTCGTTGACTAAGGAAAAAAATGGGAAATAATAAAATCCTATGTGATGTGTATGCATTAATAGGCATACATCATTTGGAAACGATACATGGAGAACAACGTCTTGTTCGCACTCGGGTTAACCCTTTTTGCCGGCCTGTCCACGGGCATCGGCAGCCTTATCGGGTTCATGTCCAAGCAGTTCAACCCTCGGTTCCTGACCATTGCCCTGGGGTTTTCCGCCGGGGTGATGATCTACGTATCCATGATCGAAATATTCGTCAAAGCAAGAGACTCCTTGACGGTCGGCTTCGGCGACAAGATGGGCTACGTGCTGACAGTGTTGTCATTTTTCACCGGTATCGCGGTAATTGCCCTGATCGATAAACTGATCCCTTCGTATGAAAACCCCCACGAAATGAACGTCGAACAGAAAATCAAGGATAGCACGGATGAACAGAAGAGCAAGCTCATGCGCATGGGGATGTTTTCAGCGCTGGCTATCGGCATTCACAACTTCCCCGAAGGTCTCGCAACTTTCATGAGCGGGCTGACCAACCCGACACTGGGTGTCAGCATTGCCGTGGCCATCGCCATCCATAACATTCCCGAGGGGTTGGCCGTTTCGGCACCCATTTTTTATGCAACTAAAAGCCGGAAAAAAGCCTTTGTGTTGTCGTTTCTATCCGGCTTGGCTGAACCGATCGGAGCCCTGATCGGCTATTTTGTTCTGAGGTCGATTTTCAATGAGACAACCTTCGGGGTCATATTCGCTTCTGTCGCCGGGATCATGGTCTACATTTCCCTGGACGAACTGTTGCCAACGGCGGAGGAATATGGAGAGCATCACCTTGCCATAGGCGGGCTGATCGTCGGAATGTTCATCATGGCCGTGAGTCTTTTGTTATTTGCATAGGAGGGTACCGAGAAAACATCTGAGACCTTCTTTTTAAAAAAAGCCACCACTATGGTAAACACTTGAGATCACAACAACCTTTGTGTTCTTTGTGGCTTTGTGGTTTATACACAATAAAAAAACAGATCGGAGCAGAGATTGAACGTGACTATTTCGCAAGATATCTCAAACGTATCAGTACGTTGGGGATTTTGCATATATTCTCAACCAAAACCAAATATCTTGGACCTTGCTGTTTTGTAGGTATTGTAATCAAATTACAGGTCGATGCAAATATGAAATGCTGGTATCAAAGTATTACAACTTTTTCTATTTTCTACAATAATCTCAGCAAATGCGCAGGAGGTGAATACAGCTATGCAATTAACATCCCCAAGTTTTGATAATCAGAAGGATATGCCTAAGAAGTTCACGTGTGATGGAGAGGATATTTCCCCTGCATTGGAATGG
The DNA here is from genome assembly GCA_019313025.1 of Deltaproteobacteria bacterium. The sequence continues at coordinate 1,494 of JAFDCA010000216.1, read as the reverse complement.
TCTGATGTCCCAGCGGAAACCAAGAGTTTTGCCTTGATTGTTGATGACCCAGATGCCCCTGATCCAGCGAACCCAAAAATGACATGGGTTCATTGGATTCTTTACAATATTCCAGCAACGGTCAGATCCTTGCCTGAAGCTGTAAAAGATAGGGATCTTCCCAAGGGAACATTGCAAGGCCTCAATGACTGGAAAAAAACAGGGTACGGAGGGCCGTGTCCGCCTATCGGAAAACATCGATATTTTCATAAGCTCTATGCATTGAATATTATTTTTCCAGACCTCACGCGTCCAACCAAAAAAAAACTCGAAAAAGCTATGGATGGGCATATTCTTTATAAGGCAGAGTTGATTGGATTATATCAGCGAAAATAGTTGCAAAGATAAAAATAGACGACGATATGAAACTCTGAGTGCATCGGCTTCTGCGGGCACTTGAGAAATTTGTAATATTGTAATGGGTCGGCAATGAAAGTCCGCCCTCAAAATTGTAGATTCGTCTACATATACAACCATGATAGACTCTTTAAATGTTGTTATATCATATTGTCCATCGAGGTTTTAACTTGCCCTTCAATTCCGTCAAGTCAGGTTTAGGTCAGTGCAGTTATCTGTTGTCAAAAATTCGGCATCTGATTCTTGTCTCTCTGCATCCTGCAATTAGCCGTCAAATCACCCAATTTTCTCACTTCCAAATCCCAACTTCCGCCTTCTGCCATCTGCCTTTACGCGATGCGCTATGTTCTTTGCCCTATGCTCTAGTCGTTCCTACCTCCGACTTCTGCCGTCTGTCCCCTGAACTCTGTCTCCTGACCCCTGAAACCTGAAACCCGACACCTGACACCTTCATCTCAGCAACAAGTCCGATCCAGCTTCAATATTTCTATCAGCATTCTATCGCGCCAGTTTTTGATTTCCCCCAGCGAATTCTCGCGCACAATCGGCATCTCATTGACGCTATTAATAAGGGTTTCCCTGACCGAGGAGGAAATCGTGTTCCAGGTGGCCATCGATTCCCATCTCAAACGATATGATTCTGAATAATGCGCCACAAAGTTCTCGATGCCGTCCCCGGCCAGATATGCACGCAGTAAAGGTCCGATGAAGGGGTCCCGCATTCCCATGCCGGTGCAGAAGGCCCGATCCACCTCCTCCGCACTGGCAACACCGGTTGCCACCAGATCAACGGCCTCGCGCAGAATGGCGGCTTGGAGCCGGTTGACGATATAGCCGGAAACCTCTTTTTTCAGCCGCACCGGAGTTTTGCCGATTTTTTCCATCAAGCGGCAGGTGATGTCAACCGTCTCCGAAGCAGTCTGGTCACCGCCGACGACCTCCACCAGAGGCAACAGATGAACGGGAAGAAACGGGTGAACCAGGACGCAACGCTCCGGTCGTGTAACGGCTGTTTGGATCTCACTCATCAGCAAACCGGAACTGCTGCTGGCCAGAATCGTGTCGCCCGGCGCCAGCGCATCCATTTCCTTGAATACC
>JAFDCA010000215.1 GCA_019313025.1 Deltaproteobacteria bacterium | reverse complement strand
GTTTGATGAGCCGTCCCTGGGTTTGGCACCCTTTCTGGTAAAGGATACTTTTGATTTAATTAAAAAGATCAACCAGGAAGGTGTCACCATCCTTTTGGTGGAGCAGAATGTCACCCAGACGTTGTCCATGTGCGATCGGGCGGTTGTTCTGGAAAACGGTAGAAACGTTCTTGAAGGCACCGGAAAAGAGCTCATGGCCAACGATCATGTAAGAGAAGCATATCTCGGGATATGAAAGTCACCTTAATGGATCGGTAACAAAATGGAAACATATGTTAAGTTGATAATCTGGGAATATATTTTTTAACCTGGCACTCCTGATTAAAGCAACATGCTTTACAATCCCTTAAATGGGTTCGGCATCCTCCATAAAATGCATAAGAACCGGCCAATCGGGCTTCATCGGACAAATAAATTTCTTTAAAGCCATTTTTTATGTCGGCGACTTTGCCGGATATGCCGGTGTGCCCGGACCAATAGGCATTTTTGAGACCGGATCGCCGCGCAATATTGACACATCTTTCCATAAGCATTCGAGGGGCCCCAGGATGATATTGTAAAAGAAAATTCGGTCTGAAAGCCAGAAAGGATACAGGCAAAGAGGGATCGATGTCGGCAATGAATTCAGTTAAGTGTTTTATCTCATTTTCGTTGATCCTTGGGATCACAACGATTCTATACTCCCACAGTTTATCTTTGGCATATTTTCCGATATATGTCGCATTCCTTAAAACCGGCGTTGAAGAGGTTCCTGTTAAGGCAAGGTGAACGTCGTTATGATAGGCTTTTAGATCATAAGTAATCGATGTTGTAAAATTTAAAACCCTTATTAAACTTTCATGGGTCATATATCCGTTGGTGTCGTAATTGACCTTAATGACAGGTGATATCTTCCTTGCTTCTTCAACGATCTGTTCTATATATGGTAGATGAAGCGTCGGCTCTCCGCCTGAAAAGAAAATTCGATCTGCTCCCATTTGTCGACCGGAGATCGAACCCAGTTGCTCGACGCATTCTTCAGCCAGTTCAGCCGGATCTATAAATCCTCTTTGTACGAATCGATTGTCCGGGTATTGTGAAATCGTCCAGTTTTGACAATTCAAGCATTTTAAATTGCAACCGGCCATGAAGACCGTATAGCTTTCCGGCGGTGCGGGGTGTAATGTGGCGGAAGCAACTGCAGGTATCGTCACTTTGCAAACACCTGTTTCGCCTTTCATCCGATTTACTCTGCACCGGTGCTCACAAAGTTCACATTTCTCGAGGTCCTTTAAAAATGCGTTTTCGGTCATCATTATAGAGGATAATTTCAAAAAATATTTTTATTTAATACGCGCTATAATTATCAAGATATATAATGTGTCAAGTCGTTTTGAAGATTATAAATCATGAAAATTTGCGTATTCGGTACAGTCATCAGTTTCCAATGGTACGATAGCTTCGATAAAGCAATAATGAGCCCATTGCGGCGGCGATTCCCATGGTTCCAAAGGTCAGCACCCAAGACAATGAGGTCGAACCGCCGCCTGTGATATCCAGCATGAAGCCGGCAGCCACCGATCCCAAGGATGCGGCAGCGAATCCTCCTAAAGACTGAAGGGCCATGGCGGCGCCTCGGCGTTCGGGCTCAATTGAGGTGATGACGCCTGTATGAATCGCGGCGGAGTCTCCTTGAAAAAACAGCGTGTAGATCATGCAAAGCATCACCACGGCGCTGTAAGGCATCCGAGCTGAAAAACCAATAATCAGCGCCATAAAAGAGGAAATTCCCATAATAGCAGCCACAACCCGACGTCGTCCCAGCCGGGTGGCCAGTTCTCCGCCCATGATGCTGGCCAACATTCCCCCGATTCCGGCTAAAGCCATAACAGTGGTAGGCGCCATGAAATCTGCCGGTGCTTTCTGAAGTGTTATACTAAAGCTCAGAAAAGCCACCAACCAGGAGCGGGCAGCAAACATTTCCCACATGTGGCACATATAGACAAGGATGTAAGCACGGGTCTGCCGGTTATTCCAAATCGGTTTAAAATTGAGAACATGACCCATTGCCGTATCGTAAGATACCACCGGTATCGATTTGGGTTTTAATACCAGAAAAGAAAAGAGCAGGGAAAAAATAGAGCCCATCGCTGCGATTCCAAATGTTTCCTTCCATCCCAACCATTGGAACATTTCTCCGGCGAAATAAAAAGAAATACTGACTCCCAGTCCGAAACAGGCTGTATAAAAAGAAACAGCCCGGGGATGGGCTTGAGCTTCCAATCGATCGATGATCGCTTTGAGCCCCGGGATAAATGTTCCGGCCAGCCCGAGACCACTAAGACCCCTAAATATCAGCGCCGACCAGAATCCACGCGCGAAAAAAGCGAATCCCAAATTAGACAGTATGCCCAGAATGCAGAAAGTCAAGTATATCCGACGGGCATCCATCCGGTCGGTAAGGCTGGTGAGAAGTGGTACGGCAACCGTGTAGCCGGCAAAATAAATGCCGTTAATCCACCCTGCTTGTGCGTTTGATAAACCCCATAACTTCAAAAAGTAAGGAAGGAGCGCTGGAAACGCGAAAACCCCGAGCATGCCAAGCACTTCGGCAATACACATGGCGACAATAATAACAAGGCCTTTTGGACCTGGGGTTTTCGGATCTAACCTTGAGCTCATCAGGTTTCCTTATGTTGTAACAAAACTTTCTATGACCTGTCTCAAAACTAAAAAATTATTTTGAAAACAAAGCCTTGGCAGGAAAGTTGTTGATGCATCAGTGGCTGAACGAGATCTGAATTAGGGCTCAATCAGCCGGTTTTGAATTGCAAAACGCGAGAGCTCGGCATTGTTTCGCAGGTTGAGTTTACTTAAAAGTCTTAAGCGGTAGGTGTCTACGGTTTTAATACTGATATGATAAGATTCGGCGATTTCCCGGTTGGTATGCCCCATGGCCAGACGCCTCAACACCTGAAGTTCTCTCATGGACAGAATGTCAAGGGGAGAACGGCTGTCGGCTCCCCTGGCAACTCTCAATGCCAGCAATTCAGCGGCTTCGGCGGTGAGATACCGAAAACCGGCATGTACTTTACGGATAGCCTTTAAAAGTTGTTCCGGTGCCGATCTTTTTGTGATGTATCCCATGGCTCCGGCTTCAATGGCACGAACCACATACTGTTCCTCTTCGTACATGGTCAGTATAATCATCGGCAGTTTTGGGTAAAAAGAACGAAGCTGACGGATAACCTCCAATCCGTCCATTCCCGGCATGGAGATATCGATGACAGCCACGTCGGGAGTGTACTCATGGACTTTATGAATCGCATCTTTACCGTCGGCCGCTTCGGCAACCACCTCCATGTCATCACTTTCTTCCACAAGACGGCGCAATCCGGCGCGAACGATACTGTGATCATCTGCCAACAAGACTTTAATCAAGACCTTCCCCTTTTCTGAGCATGAGTGGTGATGGGGACTTTGAAAAGAACACGGGTCCCTGCTCCCGGTTGGGATTTGACCTTCAGTACGCCGTTTACAAGAACGGCCCGTTCACGCATTCCGGCAAGCCCCAGAGCTTCGGTTTCCGACAATTTCGAGGTGTTAAATCCCATGCCATTGTCCACGGTTGATAACGACAAAATGCCTTCATTTTCCTGAAGATCGATTTCAACACGGCTTGCGGTCGCATGTCGTGCCACGTTCGTCAGGGTTTCCTGCGCGATACGATACGCTGCGGTAGCGATATGATCACTGATGTTTGGAATATGGGTATGTTCAAATACGCAAGTGATGCCGGTACGTCTCTCGAAATCAGCCGTATACCATTCCAAAGCATCCACAAGCCCCAGATCATCAAGAACTCCCGGTCGCAGCCGAATGGCCAGGCTTCGAACCTCTTCAATGGTTTTATCGATCAGTTGGCACATTGTCAATGCCCGTCGGGCGGCTTTAGCATCTATCTCCTTCAGGTGTTCATGCAGCCAAACCGAGTCCATGTTGAGTGCCGTGAGGACTTGCCCAAGTTCATCGTGCAATTCCCTGGCAATGGCCGAACGTTCTTTTTCCTGATTGGCCATAATGCTTCCCGAAAGACGTCTGAGTTGATCCTGGGCCTTTTTGACATCGGTAATATCGGTTGAAATCCCGCAAACACTAATAATGTCACCGGATTCGTCATAGAGAGGAAATTTTACCGATAGATAGGTGTGAATACCATTCTTTTGAGGAACGTATTCCTCTACCTGACAGGAACGTCTTTGCGAAAGGACTTGAAGGTCGTTGTTCCTAAATTGCTCTGCCGTTTCTTTCGGGAAAATATCCTCGTCGGTTTTCCCGCGAACCTCATCCTTTTGAACACCAAACAACTCTTCAAAGCGTGAATTGACCAAAATATAGCGTCCTTGTTTGTCTTTGATATAGACAACCGAAGGGGTGTATTGGAGAATACTGTTAATCTCTCTTGTCCGTTTTCGCACCTGGCGCTCTAAATCCTTGGAGTATCGACTGAGTTTTTCTTTGGCAAGTTTTAAATCTTTTTCCGCTCGGATTCGTTCGGTGACATCGATGGAGACGGCCAAAGATCGAACGATATTTCCTTTGTCATCCCGGTCGCCGATGGCGGAAAGAAGGACATCAATGACCGCACCATTTTTCTTTACAAACCGATATGGAATGTCTTTGCAAAATCCGGTATTAAAAAATTCAGGGAAAACGGTTGTTTCGGCATAGGACTTCGAGTCCGGGGTGAAATAGCGAGTCAATTTCTGACCAATGACGTCTTTACGTTCATAACCCATTATTTCAAGCCAATGGTCACTCACACTGATCAGGCAACCGTTTGGATCTATGGAATGGAGCATGGCCGGGGCATTATGATAAATGGAACGGTATCTTTCTTCGCTTTTTTGTAATGCCCTCTCAAAAGCCTTCCGTTTTATCAGTTCATCACTCGCCTTTTTATAAAGCAAAAACACCGCCAGTCCTACCAGAACACACAGCATGATAATAATAGGTTCTATAATTTTTAGCAAAGGGCTGAAAAAGATTTTGGATATTTCTTTAAGATTATACAAATGAATGACATCCCATCCCGGATAATTATAAAGACCCAACCGGTGGATGAGATATGTATTTCCCTGGGTATCCTCGGCGTATTTGTTCCCCTTGATTTCCAGACCGATCCATTTCCAAGGTCCATTTCCAAATTGGAGCGATCTTGAAATTTGAACCCTATGAATGGGTGAAAGCTTTTCCATTGAATGAAAGAGCCAACTTTTTTGATTAGAAATAAAAACAATCCCTTGGGGATCAGTAACCAAAACAATTTCCCCCGAAGTCGTGGTTAATTCACCTTCGATAAGTTCGATGGACGCCTTTATAACAACAATTCCTGCCGGAGACTCCTGTCCTCCAACGTAAACCGGATGGCTGTAATATGCCCCTCGTTTCCGGGATGTTGTGCCCAGCGCCAGATAGGTGAAAGGGAGTCCCTTTACCGCCTCCTTGAAGTATGGCCGAAACGAAAAATTGTTTCCAACAAAGCTGTCAGGATCATTACGGTTACTTGATGCGATGGTATTCCCTGAAGAATCCATCAAGTAACAGACGTCCACATTCAGGGAGGTTTTAAAATGATCGAGCATGGCATTTGCCTGGTCAAGTGACCTCTGATCGTGGTTGATCAGACAAGCCTGAAGTTCCTTCATCCCGGATATGGTTTTCACCGGTTTGATATTTTCTGAAAGGAATGAAGACAGGTTTTTTCGAATCATTTCCGCACGTGTCGATGTCTGCCTTTCCGATTCTTTTTGTGCGGATTCCCTTAACGATGAATAATAAAGATATCCCCCGGTTGATGCGGATAAAAAAGCCAGCAAAGATAACACCAAAAGGATTAAGCGAAGTTTCATGGTTGATGCTCTCCACTTTATATTCGGTATGGTTTGGTTAACAATAAACGGATTTAAGGTTTTTTAAGAAATTCAAAACCTATGGTATCCAGAATGAGGTATCCAGATGGAATAAATAAAAATAAAAATTAACAACAGAAAGTGTACAAGTAAAGTTTTAAAAAAAAATGGACCAAAGCAGATTTTTTTGTCGCCGGATCCTAATTCTAAATTTTTAGTCTTGCGAGTTCTTTGAAAATTCTGGTATTAAATAGTGAAGTGGCTCATAGGCTCAGGGTTCAGACATGAACCCAAACGCAAAAAATGAACATGTACTAAAATTTGAAACATTTTATGTAAGAAAATTTCCGACAGCAGAATCAGAAATACTCCAATTGACGCTTTCGCGACGCTATAGTACCTGTTAATATGCCGTTAATGTTGCTCCTCTTTTG
>JAFDCA010000214.1 GCA_019313025.1 Deltaproteobacteria bacterium | reverse complement strand
TTGAATTTTGCGCGCAGTTTGAAGCCGGATTTTGAGGTTTGATTGGATTATGGCGGGTAGATTAGAAGATGCTAAACACGAATAACAGCGATTGAAAACGATTGTCCGCTTTCGGATAACGTTTGGATATCTTAACGTTTAACCTATTGTTTAAATTACAGATATATAGCAGATACATTCACCGCCACTATGAAAGCGTTGACAAAGTCTCACAACGTGGTAAACTTCGAAAAATTATAATGACGTTTGCATCATTAAAAAATTTGCGGGATCTCGGAGTAGCCTGCCTGTACATTTTTTTATTATTCAGTATCCTTTCGGCAATGGGTCATTGTCTGATGCCCGAAAATCGGAAATTGTTGTCATGAAGATCAGACCAAAAGGCTGGAAGATAGGCTCTATAAATGTCATCGTTTTATTGATGATTATGGTTAAACGTAAATTTAGTGGTTTTTTACATGAAGACGATCTGCCCTTCCTCACTCTAATCGTTCTGACTCCACCATCTCTGTTTTTCAGTAGAAGGCCTTCAACCAACCTATTTATTTTTTCAGCTCGAATTTGTCCCCCTAATTGAGTTTGGCATAACCGCATTTAACATAAGAAGAAAGGCCACTTCGATGTCATCAAAGCCGATTCAAGAAAAGTCTGTTGGGATCCAATCAGATACATGCCATCAAAATCGAACTTTGGTGGAAACCGAGACTTCAAACTGTGATTACGAGGATTGTATTCGCTTGGTTTTCGACAATGCCAATGTAGGTATATGTTTGGTTGATCTGAATGGCCGCTTGTTGAGTGTCAATCGACACATGTGCGACATGTTCGGATACAGCAAGGGTGAATTCGAAGGGATGAGTGTAAACGATATCACCCACCCGGATTTTTTGGAAGTTAGCCCGAATTATATGAAGCAAGCTTTGAACGGCGTCGTCACAGATGGTGAATTCCAAAAAAAATACATCCATAAAAAGGGCCATATCATATGGGGGCAGGTGTCCAGCTCACTTGTCCTAGATCACGATGGGAAACCACGATACTTTATCTCTTATGTAAAAGAAATCAACGACATTAAGCAGAAAGAGCATGAGTTGCGGAAGGAGAGGGATTTCACCTCAGCCGTTCTTTCGACAGCAGGCGCCCTGGTTGTTGTTCTCGATCGGCAAGGGCGAATCGTTCGGTTTAACCGTGCCTGCGAAAAACTGACCGGCTATTTTTTCCAGGAAGTGAATGGGAAATGTTTCTGGGATCTTTTCCTACTTCCCAACGAGATGGATCAGGTTAAAGATGTCTTTGAAAACTTAAAATCGGGATTGTTTCCAAATGAGCACGAAAACTACTGGTTAACGAAAAGCGGTTCCCGCAGGTTGATCAAATGGTCCAACACGGCCCTATCCGAATCCGACGAATCTGTAGAATACATTATCGGCACGGGAATTGATATTACCGACACCCGTGCTGCTGAAGAAAAACTTCAGGATAGTGAAGAACGCTTTGCTCTTGCTACCAGGGGATCAGGGCACGGTCTATGGGACTGGGCTGATACCAGCCGGAGTGAGGTTTGGTGGTCACCACGCCTTTACGAGATGCTTGGATATCAAAACGGCGAGATCGAGTCGAGCTTAAACAGTTTCAATCTGTTGCTTCATCCAGATGATAGGGACAAAGTACAAGATGCAATTGATACACATCTTAAAAATGGCGACATGTACGATATTGAGATTCGGATGGAAACAAAGTCTGGTGCCTACCGCTGGTTCAGGACATGTGGGGCAGCTATTAAAAATGCCAAAGGCCGACCGGTACGCATGTCGGGCTCCCTAATCGATATTGATGACCGAAAACAGGCAGAGAAAGCATTGCTGGAAAGCGAAAAAAAATACCGAATGCTGCTTGCCAATCTTGATACCGCTGTGGTTGTGCATGCGCCCGACACGCATATATTGCTTTCCAATCTCAGGGCTCAGGGGCTCCTCGGACTTTCCGAAAAGGATATGGCCAACCGGAAAGATAGCGATTCCTATTGGTCTTTTCTGCGAGCCGACGGTACCAGATTGCCAGTGGAAGAATATCCTGTTAATATTGTCAGCAAAACCTTGAAACCGCTTCAATACTACCTTGTTGGCATCAATCATCCAAGGCGTAACAATACTATTTGGGTGGAGGTCAATGCGTTTCCTGAATTTGGTGACAACGGAGACCTGCGACAGATTGTCGTCACCTTCTGGGATGTGACCAAACGCAAGTTGGCTGAAGATAACCTGGCCAAGAAGACAATTGACTTGGCCAACATCAACAAAGAGCTCAGACGGCAAATTACCGAACGGGAGCAGGTAGAGGAAAAATTGAGGTATAAGCAGCGGCAGGCTGATAAAGAACTGGAAGTGGCAGCTACGATCCAACAGGCACTCATTCCACGCTACTCCCCTCGCATCGGTCCAATCCGCTTAGCTTGGCGTTTTGAACCCTGTGACCAGATTGGCGGAGATATTTTTAATTTTCAATACACCGGTCAAAACCATATCAGTTTTTATATGTTTGATGTCTGTGGCCATGGTGTCTCTTCCGCTTTGATTGCATCGGCGGTCTCCCAGTTTATTCAGACCAGCTGCTCAACCATGCTGCCCGAGACTGAAACTCCCCGACCGGAAGCTGTGCTTAACAATTTGGAAAAAACCTTTCCCTTTGAACGCTTCGAAAGTTTCTTTACGATTGTGTACATCACCATCGATTATACCAAAGGTCATCTTTATTATAGCAGTGCCGGACATCCCCCGCTGATTCTCATGGGTCAAAATGGATCTCTGAGAATGCTAGATGTCCATGGGCCAGTGATTGGAACGGGTAGTGGTCATTCATATCTCAGGGAGAAAGTGCAATTGAAAAGCGGAGATAAAGTCATCCTTTATACCGATGGGATTCTCGACTATTCAAACTCAAGAGGTGAATTTTTTGGCAAGGAACGATTGTTAAGAATCCTTGGACAATTTGCCGACAGGCCGGTTCAAATCCTTATGGACATGGTTCAAGAATCAATGAAAAAGTTCGTGGGAGCGGCAAGCCCTAACGATGATGCCAGCATTATGGCTATCGAATATATGGAATAATTCGGCTGATGTCTTACTATTTTGCGTTTACATAAAGAAGGTGTGATCTTGTAGATGGCTGTAAATTTGTAAAAATGCAGATACGTAAATGAAATTACAAAAATTTTGGCTCTCTAATAATTTCACTTATCTTGCCAATATGTGAAAATATACAATAATTCATATATGTTATAGATATCATAAAAATTTGGATGATGTCAAAGGTTCAGATTGATATTTTGAATTTCTGATTTCCAATTTTTGCCGCCAACAGGGGGATATATCCCACTGTACCCCCTGATTATCTTCCTTATCCAATAGGGATATCATTTGAAAATTCTTCAACCCTACGCTACGCTCAGTCCGCTCGTACGCTGCTCTGGGTTATCGCTTTGGCAGCTACTCGCTCCCTTCACTTCGCTCCGGGTCTATTTGAGCGCCAAATGAATATTTCTGGATTTATCGACCGATTTAAGGGGAAACTTGAGATTGTAAGTGCAAAGTGTGAGTGGTGTGTCGATTCGTTGAAATGTTCCTATAGTGATTTTTGAAACTTTCAGAATTGTATTGAGTATCTTAATATTTCGTAAGGATGATTACCTAGCGGCGACTGGGCTGTTAAAAATTGGCTGTTGCAACCCGGATTGAAATACACGAATCCTCTATAGTATTACCAGATGTTGGGGCAGATAAAATTGTTGACTGAGCAGTATGATTCGAAAAAAACAACGAGGAACAAGCGGGAATCATCGATTTGGAATCGGTCCGAACGCTTGTTTAAGGGCACAATGAGACCTTATTTCTGAGCATTTCATAAGCAAATGAACCTATTGGCTTGATCCGACCTCGTCCGTCTACTACTCACGGCCTTAACGGCGCTCCGGTCAAAATCCCCTTCGACATCATAAGCAATTCGGCCGCATCGAACTTCATCAATTGCCCGGCCACGATACAGACCTCACCATCCGGTCGACAGCTGAAGTCACTGCTATGACCTCGCAGCCCATCACCTGGATGGAAGACCAGGGGATCAGACCAGCCGGCCGTGGATGAGCCACGCCACAACAAAATGATGCGGTTTTTGGTCTCCGCCTTTACCCATCCGGCGGATGTCAACAGATCGATTCGGCGAATTTCTTGTTTGGCGCTGGCATCCCATGGCGCCGGCAGGGCCGTATCTGGTGTCACCCGCTGCAACGCATCAAGCAGCCCGCTGAATGCCGAATTTGCCGGTATTTCGACGACCCAGGTCTTACCATCCACTGAGCCGAGTCCGAGCCAGCCAGCCGAATCGCTCCAGGCGAACTCATGCAGGTCCAAGCCGGCAACGAGATGCTGCGGACCGGCGGTGCTGCCCAAATCTGCATCAATACCCCAGAGGTTGCCGGCTTCGTCCAGCCACAGCGGGGCTCGGCCAGCCGAGAACATCACATCGTAGCGCCATGCGTGTGGCGCGGCCTTTCCAGCACGCACAACTGGTTGCTCACCTCCCATATCGTAGAGTTTTTCATCGGCAAGGAGCCAACGGCCGTCGTCACTCATCGTGCCGTATCGAGTACCTTCAATATGCAGATATGCCTTTCCGGATCTGGCCATGAGACCGCGCACCTCGAGTGCCGTATCTGCCCGATCGCTGCGGAGATCGCCCTTGGTCAGCAGCAGCCTGCCGAAATCCTTTGTAAACTTCTCGATTTTCAAGCGCTCTTTCGGCTCCACGACGACCATCGGTACGGCAGACCCGTCGGTCAGGGACACGAGCACTGCACCGTCACCATGACCGGCATGGCCGGTTGCAAGATAGAGAACGTTATTGTCGATTACATGCGTCCACCCGCGATACTCCCAGCGCCAGTAGTTATCGGTGTGGTCGGTTGGCGGTTCGATAGTCCGAACATACGTTGGTGATTCGTCGGCGACACCATTGCGTATGCGGTGCAAGGCCACCGTCAGTGCTTTGGAATTGCCCGACTCCGTGCGGATCACTGCCCATTGACCATCCGGCGTTTTCCGGTAGGTTTGGCTTTCGCTTTGCACGCTGTCGCCGATCGGCTCAGCAAACGGATCGGCAGCGCCGATGTCCCAGATCCGAATGCGTCGACGGTAGTCCTGTAAATAGCGCGTCCAATCATCCGAGACGCCCTTGAAATTGTCCGGTCGCATGATGGGATTTTCGGTATGCCAGATACGCGCCCCACCTGCCTCGTCGATGGTGACAATACGGTAGGCGAACCGGTCTTGCAGCAGGCGGCTGACCGGCCGATCGTGTGCGCTCAGTGTAAAGACGGGGTTCGTCTCCTCCTTGCCGAAGATGCGCAGCTGGCCGTTGCGCGTACCGGTGCTGATGCCGCCGTATCTGCTGAAGTTGTATGAACCGGCGACCTGGACCGCTTCGCCTGTCAGGTATTGCGATGACGGTCTGTCCAGGTCGTGGAACTCCAGCGATCCGTCGATCCCGATCGTCAGCAGGCTGTTGTCGAAAAACCAAGTGGCATCGGCTGTGCCGAGTTTTTTCCGATCCGTCAGATGATATCCGCTCTGGGGACCGCTCAGTGTGCCACTGACACGACTGACGTTGTCGAACAACATGCTCTTCAGCTGCTCGACAAAAATCGGTTGCCAGCTCGCATCCGGTGACAGTTCGATGTGTGCAGCCAAGCCGAATTCGCTGTTCTTAGTCGCGACGGTAGCCAACAGTGCCTGGCCGCATATGCGGAACTCGAGTTTCGCACGCACTTTGTTACGTTCAAGCCGCCAGACCTTCATCTGCTTGCTGAATGCGGAAAACAAATTGGGCAGCTCATGTTCACGCGGTGGTGTTTCGCTCAGATCCCACCAGGTGACATTGCCGTTGGGATACAGGACCGCTGCCTGGGTCAAGCCGTGCTGCGCTTCCTGTTCTCGACAACGCGCATCCGGTGAC
>JAFDCA010000213.1 GCA_019313025.1 Deltaproteobacteria bacterium | reverse complement strand
TTGCAATATCGACGTCAGGGAAAAGTCCGGCATTTGCCAAAAAACTGCGCAAGCATCTTGAAAAGGAATTTGGGGACGAATATGCGGAATTTTTAAATTTGATGGGTGCGATCCGCAAGAAGCTTTTAAGTCAAGACCACGAACCCGAGGCCCATAAGCATCTTTTTGAACGGTTGATCGAAAGGGATCTCGTTCAAATGATAAAAGAGGGCGATACCGATGGTATCAATTCTTTGCTTCATGACGTTTTAGGTGAAGGGTATGAATTCGATTTATTGATGGAGATACATAAATAAACACATAAAGGGTATGATAAGTGGAACCTGTATTTCTTGCTGTTATTATATTTTACATACTGAGTACCATTGGATATCTTATTTATCTGTTTCTTCAAAAAGACACCCTTCAAAAAACCGGTTTTTACCTCCTGGCAACCGGATTTTTGTGCCATACGGTGGAAATAGGGATCCGATTTATCCAATCCGGACACTTCCCTGTTAGTAATCTTCACGAGACACTCTCGTTGGCGGGTTGGACCATCGCCGGTGTTTTTCTGTTATTCCAATACAGATTTCGTCTCAAAATCCTGGGGATTTATGCCGCTCCCCTAATTACGTTTGTGATGGTTATTGCCGCCCGTCTGCCGAATGTCCCGGGAGAAGCAAAAAGTATTCTTAATAATTTGTGGCTTGTTACACATGTGATTACGATTTTTGTCGGCGAAGCGGCATTGGCGCTGGCCTGCGGCGCAGGTCTCTTGTATCTTCTCCAAGAAAATGCCATTAAATCCAAACAGCGCGGTTTCTTTTTCAAACGACTTCCATCCTTGGAACTGCTGGATAATACGGGGTATGCATGCATCGTCACCGGTTTTACCATGTTGACGTTTGGATTGATCACCGGTTTAATATATGCCAAATCGGTCTGGGGAAGATTCTGGAGCTGGGATCCCAAAGAGGTGTGGTCCGGTATTACCTGGCTTTTGTATGCCGTCCTTCTTCACCAGCGCCTAACGGTGGGATGGCGAGGACGCCGGGCGGCTATTATGGCCATTATCGGTTTCGCTGTCATCTTATTTACATTTTTAGGAGTAAACTTTTTCTTAAAGGGACATCACGGAGAATTTACCAGGTTGTAAATGGAATTATGGAGAGTATGCTGGACATCGTCTTGCTGGGATTGAATCATAAGACAGCGCCGGTGGCGCTAAGAGAATGCCTTGCCATCTCAAAAGATGAGACATCCAATGCTCTCAAAGCATTTCAAAAACTTCCGTCTATCCGCGAAGTGATGCTGTTTTCCACTTGCAATCGTGTGGAGGTTCTCATGATTGTACAGGATAAAACGGATGCAGTGGGTGCCGTTAAAGATTTTCTCTCTGAATTAAAACAACTCCCGGTTTCCGAATTTGAAAAATCCCTCTATATCCATGAAGGTGATGAGGCCGTCCGACATGTATTCAGGGTTGCCGCCAGTCTTGATTCCATGGTAGTGGGAGAGCCACAGATCCTGGGACAGATAAAAGAAGCCTATCAGATGGCCACCACAAACAAGACATCCGGGGTTCTTTTGAACAAATTACTCCATCGTACTTTTTTTGTGGCCAAACGGGTTCGGACTGAAACCGGGATCGGAGATCATGCGGTGTCCATCAGTTATGCGGCCATTGAACTGGGCCGAAAAATTTTCGGAACCTTTGAAGGAAAAAAAGTGCTGCTTATCGGCGCCGGTGAAATGGCGGAGCTGGCGGTGGAACATCTGATTCGAAACAGTGCGGAGGATATTCTGGTTGCTAATAGAACCTTTGAGAGCGGTGTTGACCTGGCCAAGAAATTTAAAGGACAAGCCATCCGGTTCGATGAAATCGAGGACGCTCTACAACAGGTTGATATCATTATCAGCTCAACCGGCTCTCCCGATTACGTGGTGACTCGAAATCATGTCAAAGGGATCACACGGCGGCGGCGTAATCGCCCCCTTTTCTTTATCGACATTGCCGTCCCGCGTGATATAGATCCGGAAATCAACCGGCTTTCCAATTCATATGTTTATGATATTGATGACCTTAAAGGGATTGTTGATGAAAATGTCAAGGATCGCAAAAAGGAAGCGATAAAAGGGGAAAGAATCGTTGATGAGGCCGTGATCAAATTTCGGCACTGGTACGAAAACATGGATGTCATACCGACGATTGTTGAATTGAGAAAAAAGATCGAGGAAATAGCAAAAGGAGAATTAAATAAAACGCTGCATTCGGTAAAACATCTTTCGGCTGACGACATCATGGCCATCAACAAAATGACAGATGCAATGGTCAATAAAATACTTCATGACCCCACGATGCTGCTAAAAAGCAACGGACGGCACCTGGACAAATCCGTTTATCTCGACGTTACCCGAAAGCTTTTCAAGCTGGATGATTAGTTTCTTATATCCTGTCCGAAATAAAAGATTCAACATGGTATTTCTAAAATAGGCCGGATGTTAATTAAAACCAAAGATATCGACATTTCCAAATTTCGTCACCTTTACCCGTTTAAATCCAACTATATGGAAACTAACGGCTTGAATTATCACTTTCTTGACCAAGGTTCGGGGGATCCTGTGATCATGCTTCATGGAAATCCCACTTGGTCCTTTTATTTTAGGGAATTAATCAAAAGCCTGTCGTCTCAATGTCGCACGATTGTACCGGATCACATTGGATGCGGCCTTTCGGATAAACCGGATATCCATGGATATGATTATCGCCTGAAGAGCCGCGTTGACGACCTGGAGAATCTTCTCGAATACTTGGGGATAGACCAAAATATAACACTGGTGCTACACGACTGGGGGGGGATGATCGGTATGGCTTACGCTTTGAGGCATCCTGGAAGGGTTCGCAGGTTTGTCATCATGAATACCGCGGCCTTTCTTTTACCGGTGGGCAAAACACTTCCCATAAGACTTCGACTGATACGAAATATAAAGCCGTTTGCTACCTTGGCGGTACTCGGCTTTAATATTTTCGCCAGTGGTGCGCTTTTCATGGCTTCTTACAAGGGGCTTAAAAAAGATGTAAAATCAGGCCTCATTGCGCCTTACAACAGTTGGAACAACAGAATTGCAACATTAAAATTTGTTCAAGATATTCCTGTCAAAAAAAAGGATCCGAGTTACAGCCTTGTAAAATATGTGGATGATAACCTGTATCAATTAAAGCACATTTCCATGCTCATCTTATGGGGTGAACACGATTTTGTGTTCGATATGGATTTTCTTTTGGAATGGCAAAAACGTTTTCCTGATTCAATTGTAAAGACCTTTGAAGATGCCGGCCACTATGTTCTTGAAGATGCAGCAGACAGAATAATTCCGATGGTTAAAACATTTCTAAAATCTCCTAATTGAATCTTGCATATGAAAGCCTCTAACGCGTTCAAAATTCAGGCACTTGATACATGCTTTCAGTTGCAGATATCAATGGTAGAACATTTAGCAGTTGCCAAAAATATCTTCCGATTGAATGAATAACGGTCACAATTTACCGCAAGCCGCCGGATGATTTCGTTGAGGTCGGGAAGCTGTCTGAGCAAATTAGACCGCGTTAAAGAGAACATCTTCGAAGTATTTCAAATAATTAATAAACAAATCAAACTACTGAACGATATTCTAAAAAGCCATGGACATGTTCTCTTTTACGCGCTTTTGTTTGCGAGTTCTTGCAGATCTAAACGAAATTATCCGGCGGATGAAACGGAATGTTATTC
>JAFDCA010000212.1 GCA_019313025.1 Deltaproteobacteria bacterium | reverse complement strand
TTTCATCCGCCGGATATTTTCGTTGAGATCTGCAAGAACTCGCAAATAAAAGCGCGTAAAAGAGAACATGCCCATGGCCTTTTATAATATCGTTCAGTCGTTTGATGTTATGTTTTAATTTGAAATCCTTCGAAGATGTTCTCTTTAACGCGCTCTCATTTGCTCAGACAGAGCTTTCCGTCCTCAACGAAATCATCCGGCGGCTTACGGTAAATCGTGACCGTTATTCATTCAATCGGAACATATTTTTGGCAACTGCTATAATTGTGTAAGATTGGTCATAATTATTATGAAATAATTTTCATAATATTTAAAAACCCCGCTGGTTTTAATTTTATAAATATATGATATTATTTAAAAATAAAAAATAAATGAATTTTTTGCACGATTTTTGCAATCAAAACACGCAAGCACAAGCACGAAAATTAGGCATAGGCGATCCTTCAATGTGAAGGATTCATTTTCATAAACATTCAATTAGGTGGGCAATTATGTTTAAAATTTTACTGATTGTTGCGGTAATAGTGGCCATATTTTCCCTGTGTGTTGTAATAGGGTGTTTGTTTGCTGCATCTAAAGCAAATGGTTTGCCAGATATTGATGATATTGAACTTGTTGAACTATTTACCTCCAAAATACAAAAAGTATAGGTTTTTCATTACGTTGAAAAGCATTTTTAATAATAGAGATGGATCTTATTAGTAACCGACCCTCATCATTTATCTCTGTTCAGTAATCGTGATCTTCATTCCTGGTTTAAGTCGAACATACGCGCCGTCTTGGGTCACCATCCCGATTTCGTGGTGACCGCAACAGTCGCAGGTACGTGCGGTCACGATACCTTCCATGGATTCCTTGTGATTATCTTTGTTATCCATTGATTTTAATCCTTTTTAGAGCCTATCTCAAAAACAATTTTATTAACTCTCTTTCCAATCCCCGCAAAATTCCGTTTGAGGTTGCTCCGAATAGACGATTTCAAAATGTGTGTTGTTTATTTCTTCTAAAGAGAGGACCGAATTGATCAAAAGTTCTTTTTCCTGGTTGGTAACGACTGGAAATCCATAGTGTTGATTCAGGTATTTGAATTTTTTTCCTGTTTCGTATTTTTTGTTTAGAAAACTTAAATGAGAACTTAATCTATTATATATTAACCCATTGGAATAAAATATAATTGAATCTATCCCTGATAGTATTGAATTGTGTATATTTTTGTCCAGTTCAAAACCGATACTGTTTCTACCGGCGGTCATTGAAGCAAACATTGTGGTACCGATTCCAAGAAATGGATCTAAAACCGTGTCACCTTTTACGGAAAACATATTGATGAGTCGATATGGCACCTCAAAAGGGTAAGCAGCGCTCCTGTTTCTGGCCTTGTTATCAAAGAGGTTTTGAAAAGCGCCTTTGACATCCAGCCAGATATCTGAAAACCAAACGTTTCTTTCTTCCCAAAAAAATGCGCTTTGGCGTCGAGTCTGTTTATCTCTAAAACTGTTGAATTCTCTTTTATGGCCTTTTCTAACAATCAGAATATATTCGTGTTCCAATGTAACATATGCGCCGGGAGGCAGCATACCGGATCCCATGAACTTGTTTGGGGCATTGGTCTGCTTTCTCCACAAAATGGCTGGTAAAGCGCTAAAGCCCAGTTTAAGGAGATACGACATGATCCTGGTGTGATTTTGATAAAGAGAAAAATTATCGTTGATGGTTCGGGTGGCATCACCGATGTTGATGCAGGCGATACCCCCGTTCTTCAAGACCCGGTAAACTTCATTCCACACGACATCGAGAATCCGGTGCATGAGTTCAAAAGCGTCGGGTCCCTTCCGCTTTTTCAACGCTTTGCCGATAGCAGGATTTTGGATGATGAACATGTCATCCCACATTTTGATCATCGGGTATGGCGGCGATGTAACCACCAGTGATATGCTTTCTGATGGGATGGTGTTCATATTTTTTGAATCGTCAAAAAAAATTTGATGGCTTGTTTTCATAAGGTACCTCTGTTAATACAACATGTGTTTAATCGTTAAATGGTTGAGAGGTTCAGGCGTTGTTTTTCCAATCAACTGTTTGACGATTCCTATTATAAAGTGTATTTCATATCAACATGGTTGAGTCAATATTTAGGGGCGTAAACTTATCATTCCACTTCATTTATTGAGAAGAGATGCCTGAATCGAATTCTACAGCAGCGGACACCGGTAAAAAGGTAACGCTGGTCGGTATCCTGGTGAATACATTTTTAATTCTGCTGAAACTGTTTGCCGGGATATTTGGTAGCAGTCAGGCCCTGATCGCTGACGGGGTTCACTCGATTTCAGATCTTTTTACCGACATCGTGGTTCTGATCGGCATTAAAATCAGCCAAAAACCTCCTGATAAGACGCACCATTTCGGTCATGCCCGCCTTGAGACACTGGGTTCCTTTATTGTGGGGATGGCACTTATTGGAACAGCCCTGTACCTTGGCATCGAGGCGTCTTTGACGATTTATCATCATACTGAATACCACCCGACAGGTTTGGCGCTGTTTGGGGCCGGTGTATCGATTGTGTTAAAAGAGGTTCTCTATCATTATACCATACGAGCCGGACGCCGTATAAAGAGTCAACTGATTGTGGCCAATGCATGGCATCACCGTTCGGATTCACTCTCTTCAGTAGCGGTGTTTATCGGTGTTGCAGGGACCCAAATAAATCCCTCATGGCATGTTCTCGATGCCTTTGCAGCCCTACTGGTATCCTTTTTCATTGTAAAAGTCGGTCTGGACATTTTGAAAGATGCTTTGCGTGAATTCACCGACACGGCCCCCGATCCGGAGATTATAGGGAAGATAAAACAGTGCGCCTTATCCGTGAACGGCGTTGTCGATACACATGACTTAAGGGTTCGAACGTCCGGAGGTCTTTATCAAATGGAAATACACATCGTTGTGAATGGAAAACTGACGGTTTCAGAGGGACACAAGATTGCAAAAACGGTGGAAAGCTGTTTGATTGAGGATGTGGGAAACTTCGACCGTATTATTATACATGTGGACCCATCGATAGAAAATAGGAAAGAGGAGATAGGAAAGAGAAAATAGGAAATAGGAAAGAGGAAACCACGGATAAACACGAATATGTTGAAAAATAAAAGATTAAGAAGGTAAAGAGCAAGAAAGTGAGATGGAGAAAAGATGAACGAGGGAAAAAGGAGGATGGACGATGGACGAAAAAGGGCGATGCGTTTTTATCATTCCTCATCTTAGCGAAGCGGTCTTCCTGCTTCCATCGGCATAGCGAAGCGCTCCTCCGACCTTCTGATTTTCTAATCTTCTCATCTTTTACTTACATTTGCGTGTCGTTTCATGCCCGCTACGGCAATTGTAACGAGTATGATGCACCCTCCCAGGATCGTGCGCAATGCCGGGGTTTCACCAAGTAATATAAACGCAAAAATAATGCCGTAAACCGGCTCCAGACATGCGGTAATGCTTGCTAACTGTGTTTTGATGTGAACGAGACTCTTGATAAACAGCGCATGGGCCAATGCCGTGCAGAAAATCCCAAGAAGCGCCAGCAAGGCGACGTCCG
>JAFDCA010000211.1 GCA_019313025.1 Deltaproteobacteria bacterium | reverse complement strand
GCTCAGGTTTAATATTACATTTCTCACGCTTCTGATAAAGAGTTCTAAGCTCTTCCATTGTGGGCATTCTCCAACCTCCACCAGCAACGGTGGTAAGACTCTTCACCCATTTTTTAGCATCGTTCCAGTTGGTAGGCTTGTCGGGTCCAGCTAACCATTCAAGACTCGTATCTTTGTCATAATAGATTTCACTTTCTAATGCTTTATCGTCCGAAAAAGCATATCCTGTAAAACAAAATCCAATCACAACAACTAAAGTGAAGATCATGAATTTTCTCATAATTGTTACCTCCTTTTGTTTACAGAAAAGTGATTTTTTGGCCTGAACATTGTTGGGAGCGTTATTCCAAATATAACAGTATCGTTATATTTGGAGGAGATTCTATATTAAAATGTAAGTTTTTAGTGTAACAGATGGAATTGATCAAAATACGGGCAATATGCATTAAAAAACCCTCTGTAATAACAGAGAGTTATCTATTGTTTTTGGTGGCGATGCAGGGAATTGAACCCCGGACACTGCGGATATGAGCCGCATGCTCTGACCATCTGAGCTACATCGCCATGGAACGTTTTAAAATACGAAAAACGAAATTTTTAACAGCTCGGATTTGTCAAGTCAAGTTAAAAACTTTAAGCTTGTGCCTACCCTGCTGAAGTCGAACCCGCCACTTCAATAGAAAATTCTTCGAGATCCTCCGGCAGATTCGAAAATATAATCATAAACGGAAGCTCTCCTTGGGGTTTAATCTCCATATTCGATCTGTTATCCCCAAAACGGTTTGAAAGTCGTTTCTTTATGGCCTCGAGTTCCATATTGGAAAGTTCAATATCCGACAAAACATTTCCGCAGAAAACCGTTTCTGTCTGGGCAAGAATTTTTCCTTTTTTATACAATCTGCCGTTGATGCTGATAAAACGACGAACGTCTGAATATCCATTTTTAACTCGGCCTGTTATCACAAAAAGCTTGCCTTCTTTGACATTGAGCAGGAATTTGCTGTTTACGTCCAAAGTGTCTATCTTAAGACTGCCGGTGGGATCGGAAACTTTGGGTTTGAGATAATCGCTGATATAAGGAATTTCAATATTCATGAAATCAAGCAAAACGTAAGTGCCGTAGGAGCCTCCCGCCAACAATACCAAAATCAGCAGGACAACAAGCGGTTTGCTGATACGTCTTTCTTTGACAGGTGTCGTTTCCTCTTCAAGCGGTTCATCATCAACCACTTCATCTTCCAGCTGGTCTTCCCCTTCACTTTCACCAACTTCAAATTCCGGCTCCAGATCCTCCGCTGCAGCAACCTCCGCTGCTTCGGATTCATCTACGGTATCAGCAGCTTCATCAAGTTCATATACTTCAACCTGGGAGGAATCGTCAGGCAGCGGGGCATCAGCAGCTTCTTCTTCCACATCCAATTCAAGCTCCAGCTCTTCCTCAACAGGCGCCTCTTTGGCTTCTTCTTCTAATTCAAGCATTTTTTCTATTTCCGACAGATCAACCTCTTCAAGGTCTTCGGCTTCAACAGTTTCCGACATTTTTTCGAGTTCGGGTTCCGTCTCCATATCCAACTCAAGCACAATATCATCCGGTACGGATTCTTCTTCGGTCGTAGGTTCGTCTAAGTCCAGAATTTCTTCAAGATCTGACAGATCGAGTTCATCGAGTTCTTCGGACTCAACACTCGGAGGTGTTTTCTCAGTGGACACATCGGTTTCAGGCACAATTTTCAGATCCAGATCTTCAACCGTTTCATCCGATGTGCTTTCACTTATTGCGGCTTCTTCTTCGTCAAGAAGATTCTCCAGATCGGACAAATCAAGTTCATCTGGCTCCTCTTGGTCAATTTCGGCCTCAATATCCTCTTTTGCTCTTTCCGTTTCAGGCTCCATATCCAGGTCAAGATCCAGCTCAAGATCTTCCGTGTCCTCATCCGCTACATCTTCACTCGCATCTTCTTCGTCAATCAACTTGTCTATGCCCGAAAAATCAAGTTCATCCGGTTCCGTCGTTTCCTTTTTGTCAGCCTCGAGTTCCTCTGCAAGTTGCTGATCTTCACTATCTAATCCCATCTCAATCGGCGTTTCAATTTCTCCTGAAATCTTTGGTGGATATGCTACGAAAATCTCGTTACACTTCGAGCAACGAACTTTTGAACCTGTTGGTTTTAAAAAACTTTCATCCAATTTAAAACTTGCTTTACATTCTTTACAGGTAATAATCATAGTAGACCCCAATGGTTATAGTTTAAGGTGATAAATACCGGATAGATATCGATAGTCTTCATTATAATCAAGGCCATAACCCACTAGAAATCCTTTGGCCATATCATGGCAACTATAATCGATCACAATATCTGCTTCACGACGTTCGTGTTTGTCAATAAAGACACATACCTTGATTGTCTTTGGATGATAAGATCTCAAATAATCAACAAGATATTTCAAAGTCAAGCCTGTATCCACAATATCCTCTACAATGAGTACATCTTTATCTTTGATATCAACCTCTATATCCTTGGTTAAATGGATCTTTCCGGAGGAAGAGGTATAAGAACCATAACTGAAAACACGTACAAAATCGATTTGAACAGGGATATCAAGACATCGGACAAGATCCGATAAAAAGACAAATACACCTTTCAATACGCCAATGAGAACAAGGTCATGATTCCGATAATCATCAGAAATCCGTTGTGCAACCCGTGCCACCAGGCCATCGATATCGTTTTTCGACAGGACAGGTATGAGTTCGGGCATGATGAGAACCTGTAAGGTCCACTTTGAGACCCTTGAAAAACATCCTATTTTGTCCAAAATTCTGCGTCAGAATCAGATTTTAATCCTCAAAATACTTCATGTATTCCTGTGGTTAAAATCTTCATCTTCCTTTAACTTGAACCAAATTTAACATTTTTCAAAGGTCTCACTTTTGGCTTTTTAATAAAAGGCCAGTTTGTCTGATTGGAACAAAAATACATTGAACAAAAATTCTTGTCAATGATGCCATTTAAAAAATGTTCCTTCCGGTTTACATTCTATCAATAAATGTATGGTTTTACAAGCCGGTCTCTGCCAATTGTTCAATGAGACCTTTTTGTTTATTGGTCAGACGCTTGGGTATCTTGACATTGATTTGAACATAAAGATCACCTTGACCTTTGCCGTGCATATGGGGAAGTCCATGTCCGGACAAACGCATTTTTGTTTTGTGTTTCGTACCAGCGGGTATTTTCAGTTTTAATTCTTTACCACTCAACGTCGGGACAGAAATATTCGTTCCCAGAATCGCCTCACTCAATTTTATGTCCCGATTGATATATAAGTCCTGTGTTTGGACATCATAAACCGGATGATCAAGCACCTTTGATTTAATATACAGATCTCCAGCAGGACCGCCGTATGGACTGGGTTCTCCCTTACCGGCAATTCGTAGCTTCTTTCCGGAAACCATTCCCTTTGGTATTTTTACCGTAATCTTTTCGCTACGCCCTTTGTGTTGAAAAGATACGATCTTTTGGGTTCCCGCAACCACTTCCTCCAAGGTCAAAGGAAGTTCATATTCAAGATCAGATCCTTTTGGATGGGCCTGCTGCTGTCGTTGATAACTGTCAAATGGCCCGCTGCCATCAAAGGAAAACCGCATGCCCCTTCCACCACCGCTAAAACGGCCGGACCCGCCGAACAATTCGTTTAGGATACTTTCAAAATCGAACCCTTTAAAAATATCTTCCTGTGAATACCGTTGCTGGAATCCGGCGGAACCGAATGTATCATACTGTTGTCGCTTTTCTTTATCACTTAAAACAGCATAAGCTTCGCTGATCTTCTTAAATGTTTCCTCGGCTTTTTTATCTCCTTTGGTATGATCCGGATGATACTTCATGGCGAGTTTTCGATACGCCTTTTTAATCTCCTTTTCAGAAGCGGTTTTATTCACACCGAGTATTTTATAGTAATCTGTTTCTGCCATCCTATAATTACCTCATTATTTTAGATTCAATCTTAATGATCATTTTTTGTAACAATCAAAATAAGTTAAAAGCTTCTGCGTGTCAAGGACCATTCGATGGTTGACTTCGGATTTCAGATGTCTGTCTCTCAGCAGCTTTGATGGCAATCATAATCACTGAAAGTCCGGCAGGGGTGATGCCATCTATTCGTGACGCCTGGCCCAGGGAAGACGGCATGACAGCGGAAAGCTTTTCTTTGAGTTCGTTGGAAAGGCCGTGAACTGTATTAAAATCAAAGTTATCGGGTATTTTCATCCTTTCCATGTTTTTATATTTTTCGATTTCTTTTAGCTGGCGGTGTATATATCCCTCATATTTAATCTCTGTTTCCACTTGCCGGGCCACCTTGCTGCTGATGTTTTCCGGACTTTTCGCCAAAGCATCAACCGCACTATAATCAAGCTCGGCTCTTTTAAGAAGCTGATAGAGATATATACCACTTTTTAAGGGAGTTGTCCCTTGATGAATGAGATAATCGTTTGTTTCTTTACCTGGTTTTATGACAGTGGACCTAATTCTTGAGATTTCATTAGAAATTTGTTTTTTCCGTTCTTGTACATCCTTTAAAGCATCTGAATTGATAAGGCCAATTTCATGTCCGATTTCCATCAATCTTATATCGGCATTATCTTCCCGAAGCATCAATCTATATTCCGCTCTTGACGTAAACATTCGGTAAGGTTCCCGTGTTCCCCGCGTCACCAAATCATCGATCATGACAGCCATATATGCCTGGGAGCGGTCAAGAATAAGGGACGGTCTTTTTTGAACCTTGCATGCAGCATTGATTCCTGCCCAAATCCCCTTAGCAGCAGCCTCCTCATAACCCGACGTTCCGTTAATCTGTCCGGACATAAACAGGCCTGAAATCAACTTCGTTTCCAGCGTAGATTTCAGTTGAACAGGATTTACATAATCGTATTCTATGGCATAGGCAGGCCGCATGATCCCCGCCGATTCCAGCCCTTTAATCGATCTGACAAATTGAATCTGGATATCCATTGGCATGCTGTTTCCAAGGCCGCTGGCATAAATCTCATGGGTATCGAGACCTTCGGGTTCAAGAATGACTTGGTGCCTTTCCTTGTACGGGAATCTGACGATCTTGTCTTCGAAAGAAGGACAGTAACGGGCCGAAATCCCTTTGATAATACCTTCATAAAGGGCAGAGCGTTTTAGATTTTCTTGTATAATTATATGGCTTTGCTTGTTGGTATAACCGATAAAGCTTGGAATTTGTTGTAGGGTGATCTTATCCGTAAAAAAGGAAAACGGCACGGGTTGTTCCTCTGCGCCATGGGCTGTAAATGCATTAAAATCAATGCTCGATTTTTTGAGCCTGGGCGGCGTACCGGTCTTCATCCTTCCAAGTTCAAATCCAAGGTCTTTTAGCTGGGAGGGGAGGCCATAAGACGCGAATTCACCAGCCCTTCCAGCTTTAAAAGAGTTAAATCCGATATTAACCAGACCGCTTAAAAAAGTTCCTGTGGCCAGAATAACCGCATCAGCCTGGTATCCGAAACCGGTTTGATCCTCCACTCCGGCAATCCTGTCGTCTTCCATTACAAGCCGTTCCACCATGGCTTGTTTCAGATCGAGGTTTTGTTGTTTTTCAATGACGGCTTTCATGGCCATGTGATACCGGGTTTTATCGTTTTGCGTC
>JAFDCA010000210.1 GCA_019313025.1 Deltaproteobacteria bacterium | reverse complement strand
TGCCATGATCGGGGCGATCTTTGGCCTTCTCAGGTATAATACGCACCCGGCCGTCGTATTTATGGGTGATTCAGGCAGCCAACTTTTGGGATTTTTTGCTATCACTATTTCCCTCACCCTAACCCAAAGATGTGACCAGCTAAGCCCGGTTTTACCTTTATTTATCATAGGCCTGCCCGTGATCGATACATTGTGGGTGATTATTCGACGAATCACACTTCACAAATCACCCTTTGCTGCCGATAAAAACCATCTTCATCACAAATTGATGCGCCTGGGTCTGTATCATTCCGAGTCGGTTATTTCAATTTACCTATTGCATGCAGCGCTGGTGTGCATGGCATTTATTTTCAGATCCAAATCAGATTGGTTTCTGTTGTCATTATATTGTCTGTTATGCGGAACAATGGCCACAACTGCGTTTTTTTCGGTCAGGAGTAACTGGAAAATTAAACGCTATGATTTTATTGATAAAATTATCAAAAGCCGGCTTCGAACACTGAAAGATGAAACCAATCTGATCAAATTCTCCTTTAAAGGGGCCGAAATTGTGTTCATCTCCCTTATTATATTTTCCTGTTTTCTGCCCGCACACATCAACATTTACTTTTCATTTTTTTCGATGACATCCTTGTTTTTGATCATTTTAACCTGGCTTATCAAAAAGGAATGGACATCCGGTCTGATTGAAATTACGATATTTTTACTGATTCCCTTCCTGGTATACTTTAGTGAAAAAGATACGGTATACCTGCTGCATACCACGTTAAAAAACGCGTATACACTCTCATTCGGCGCTTTAACCATTTTCACTCTGTTGACACTTAAGTTTACCAGAAGAAGCGGATTCAAAACCACGCCGATGGACATTTTAATCCTGCTTTTTGCCCTGGTGATCCCGAATCTGCCGGACGAAAGAATACAAAGCTGGCAAATGGGGTTGGTTGCCGCCGAGATTGTCGTTCTTTTTTTCAGCTACGAAGTCCTGAAGGTTGAACTTCGCCTAAAAACGAAAAAGCTGAGTGTGGCCACCCTGGTTGCCCTTTCGGTTATTAGTCTTAGGGGGTTTATTGCTTGAGCTTCGTTAAATTACAAATAATAAATCACAAATATCAAATAAATCACAATGACAAAAATTCAAAATTCCAAACCTATATATGATCTTGAAGAAAGATTCTATCATCAATTCTTGAAAAATCAAAATGACGTAAATCCTTAATGGTGATAATTTGGTCATTGAATATTGGAATTTGGTATTTATTTGTAATTTGGTGCTTGAAATTTGTTATTTCCGGTTTATCCGGGTTAGGGGTATGAAAATTAGTTCCTATTTTTAAGAAAAATTGGGGATTTTCTGGATTCCATTTCGATACCCGATAAAAAACCAGGAATAAAAAATAATCAGACTTCAACTATTTAATTTTGATATGGCCGCAAAAAGCACAAAAATAAAATTTTAAGGCTCGTAATTTCAATATGTTACAATGAACAAAAATCGAAATTCTGACTTTTTACGAGTCCATCAAGTTCTGATGTAATATTCTTTAATTAATTAAGGATCGATGCACGGCTGTCCCACTTCAATTCGAGTGGAATCCATGGCACGTAATTTGCTTACTATTGAATGATTATTTGTAACCGTTCAGGGGTTCAATGTTCAGCGTTCCGGGTTCATATAAACTCTGTTCCGTTGATTGGTGAACACTGTCCGGCCACGCCATTTCCATCTCACGGCATGATGGAAAATATATGAGAATTGTACGATTTGATAATATTGCAGTAAGTGACCTTGCCCCCGGCAAAGAGGACATACCGCCTCTGGGGGAAAGGCGAACTTTGGAGCCCAAAACCTTTGAACCCTTAACCCTGAACCTGTGAACGCTTACAAAAGGAGATCTAAATGAAGGCTGTTATCGCATGTATCCTTGGCTGTTTAATAGCAGCCGTTTCATATTCCAGTGCATCTGCAGTTGATAATTTTTACCTCATCGGTCCCGGGGATGTTCTTGAAATTTCTGTTTGGAATGAACCGGATCTCAGTAAAAGGTTAGTCGTGCCGCCTGATGGCGTCATTTCCTTTCCCTTGATCAATCCGATAAAAGTAAACAATCTTACCATAACTGCTCTGAAAAAAGCCGTTACCAAGAAACTGTCAGAATATATCCCGGATGCCACGGTGACGGTTCTGCTGATAGAAATTAACAGTTTGAAAGCCTATGTTATCGGCAAGGTCAAAAGTGCGGGGGAATATCCGATTACCCTGGAAACGACGGTGCTGCAGATCCTTGCCAAGGCCGGGGGATTGACACCATTTGCCTCTGATGGGAATATTAAAATACTGCGGCAAAAAAATAAAAAAATTATCAATATTCCATTCGATTATGGAGAAGTGGAAAAGGGGAAAAACCTCGATCAAAATATTGTACTCGAAGCCGGGGATGTGGTTTTGGTACCATAGCCCGGACGAACGGGAAATAACAAAATACAAGCATCAAAATACAAATAAATCACAATGACAAAAATTCAAAATTGATTTGAATACGAGTGTGCTGCAAATCCTTGCCAAGGCCGGAGGCTTAACACCTTTTGCCTCTGACGCTAATATAAAAATACTGCGGCAAAAAAATGGCAAGATTATAAATATTCCATTCGACTATGGAGAAGTT
>JAFDCA010000209.1 GCA_019313025.1 Deltaproteobacteria bacterium | reverse complement strand
TTGCTCATGCCGTGGACAGAGTCTTTGAGCACTTTCCATTGAAACTGCATGGCAAACGCGTCTTAATAAAACCCAATGTTCTCAGGGCATCCCATTGGAATGAAGGTATCGTTACCCACCCTTCTGTGCTGAAAGCCGTGGTAAAAAAAATCGAAACCATGGGACCTGCATCCATCGTTGTGGGGGACAATCCCGGACTGTTTAACTATGGCGCCAATGAGGAGAGCTTTGAAAAAAGAGGATTGATGGACGCAGCCTGCGGTTATTACGAGAATATCGGGAATGATTCTGTAAAGGTCGATTTCAATCCTGATTTTTTGCCCGAGGTCAGCCTTTCCAAGGCTGTGTTGGACGCCGATATCCTCATTAGTCTGCCGAAATTCAAAACCCACGGACTTACGGTCATCACCGGTGCCATCAAAAACAGTTACGGTTTTTTGCCGGGTGCACAGAAGGCCAAACACCACAAGGTGGCCGGGACTCCTCAGCGATTCCATGAAATGCTTGTGGATGTGTTTCAACTACGGGTGCCCGACCTGTTCATTGTAGATGCCGTGATCGGCATTAAAGGCAATGGTCCGGCATCGCCGGATCTAAGAGACATCGGTCTGATTCTGGCCTCCGATAACTGTGTAGCGCTGGATGCGGTGATTGCCGTCATGATGGGATGTGAACCCGGCCTGTTGAGATTTCTTAAGAAGGCAAAAGAAACGGGGTTAGGGGAGTATGATCTCAAAAAAATCGAGATACTCGGGGAATTGAAGCCGTTGCCTGATTTTAAAATTCCGCCCCTCGGCGGCGAAGCGATTATGCACAATGAGACCATACAGGGAATGCTTCTTGATCGAACCCTATTGTGACCCCAGATTGATCCGGAGTTATGCACCGCCTGCGGGTCATGTATGGATCAGTGTCCGGTGTCGGCCCTTTTCATGGATGAGGATATCCCCCAAGTGGATGCCGATACCTGCATTACTTGCTTTTGCTGTCAGGAAATTTGTCCTGAAAAAGCCATCGCCTTGAGGTAGATACCAAAGCTTCACAACCTCACTTTTGTTAGAAGACCTTGAACACAGCGGGTATAGAGTAATTTTGAAGACCGTTCTTTTATTTTTTGTATAAACCGGTCGCTTTTCATGGAAATCGTACCTATTAACGGGTGATTCGAGTCGAGAACGTTTTTCATTTGAGTGATATGTTTATCTTTAATGAAGATAAAATTTATCTTTTAACAGACCGGCCAACCGACCTGCATACGGTTTAAACTTTTTCAGAAAATGGGTGCATTCATCGCAAAAATGCATACCTCTTCCGTCGATAATTGCTCGAACATACCCCAAGTATCCAAACTTGTTGAATTCTCCTCTGCTCATGGGGCATAAGGATCCGTCAGGGGCCAGCTTGTAAGATGCATGGTCGGTTAATCCCAAATTGTGCCCCACTTCATGCAAAGATACTTTTATGGTTCTATCGACATACAAGTCATAGTTTGCTTCAGTGGAAATATCAGACGGTTCGAGCCGTCTGGTAGATACGACGGCAACATCATTCATCGCATTTTTGCCGCCAAAAATGGTATTGTAAAACGCATCTTCATCTTGCGTCGTTAAATCAGCATCGGTGATTCCCAAAATATGTCCGCCAATCTCTTCATTAAGTATCATTGTCAATAAAAGCGCATCAATGGTATCAACAGGCGGTGCTTTGTGATGAAATATCTTGAATTCCTCAATCATGCCATCAAAGGATTTTAAAACTTTTTCCCCGATCTCTTTCAGGCTGCTGTAACTCATACATTCGCCGATACGCACAATGTTGATAATGGAAATATTTTCAAACATTTTAACAGCTCCATCAAGCTAATCCTTCGTGTTGACGTCCCAAGTATATCATGTGGTTGATTCGTTAGCTGTATTTTATCATATTTTTCGATATTATACAAAAGAGAAACAAGAATCGACGGGACGTCCATTCAATGAACCGATGACAGGCAAGAAATAACGATCTGCTTGACTTTGGTTTCGTCCAGTGTCAAATTGGAATTATGATATCAAAAGGTTTTCAAATTTCGGAATTGCCCGAACTCAAAACCCCAATTTTAATTGCTGGATTTGGGGGATGGGGAAACGCCCTGGATATTTCACGGGGAATGGCCGCCTATTTGATCCGAAAACTAGAGGCCCGACTGTTTGCAAGCATCGATTCGGATGTTTTTTTCCGCTACGATGTCCTTCGTCCGGATGTCGATATCAAAGACGGGGCACTGGTGCGCTTTGATCCACCCGGCGGGTCGATTTATGCCGCCCATCTCGACGCCGACCCAAACGACATTGTTATTTTAGAAGCCGACGAGCCCAATCTTCAATGGAATCGTTTTGCAAGAGAGCTATTCTCACTTTGCCGAGAGCTTGGCATAAAAACCGTCATTTCTCTCGGTAGTATGTATGACAATGTCCTTCATTCAGACCGGATCATATCGGGTATCGCATCCCACGAAGATGCCCTCTCCAGGCTGAAACAAAAAGGCGTCATTCCCGTCTCCTACCAGGGACCGGGTGCCGTTCATTCCACACTTCAGTTTGAAGGTGTCAAACAGGGATTTCAATGCATCAGTCTTTGGTGTCACTGTCCGTATTATTTGCAAAATACCAAACATTACGGTTTGCTGTCCCATTTGGCCGATGTTTTGTCTTTTCTGGGCGAATTCGAACTGGACATTCAAGACCTTGAACTACAATGGAAAGGCATTGAAATTCAGATCGAAAAGATTATCGAAAATAGCAGTGAACTTCAAGTCATGATCGATAATATCCGCAAGGCCAAAGTGCGTGGAACCTGGCAAGATCTAAAGAGATCCACCAGGGGTGAAAAGGTTATCGACTTAGCGGATTTTCTACCACTGCGCTAATTGTTTTCCTCCGTCTGACATCTATTCCCTGATAGAGAGCTGCGCCTAGCAAAATCAAACCGAACCAAGCGTGGTTGAAGCCTTCAAACTTTGTCCAGATGATTTCTTCTGCTGCGGTAATGAGAAGGATACCGAGAAGGGGCCCTAGTATGCCTCTTACCGGCACAACCCGCGAAGCCAGCAGGGCTGTAATGCTGAGTGTCAGGCTGAATCCGGAGACCGGGCTTACGTGAGAGGTTCTCGCCAAGTGGAGCATACCGGCCATGCACGCGGGAATGGCAGCGGCCATCAAACAGAGAATCTTCACTGTTCGCGTAGGGATGCCGATGGCCTCCGCGGCTTCCTCGCTGGCTTCCGTCTCTTTAGAATAGAGTCCCCAGCGGGATCGAGAAAAAAGGGCATGGCATGCTGCGGTTGCCAGAAGCAGGAATGCGGCCAGAAGATGGCACTGTAGATCGGATATGGTTTCAGGAATATAAAGTCCCGCAGAACCTCCGGTTATGCCTTCCGTGGTTTCGAACAGCCTTTGAAAAATGATGAGTATTCCCAGAGTGGAAAGGGAGTAGTAGCCGTGGTTCAGTCCGGCGAGAAGAAGGGTGATCAATAACGCTCCCAAAAAACTCACGATAACGGACAGGATTAACGACGGAAAAAAAGAAAGACCTTTTGAAATAGCGATTCCGAAACCGTATGCGCCCAACCCGAAAAAAACAGCATGTCCAAGGCTGATAAGTCCCAGGCAACGTCCCGGGATATCATAGGATACGGCCATTGTGCCGTTAATGATGAGTGAAAAAACGAAAATGCCGACATATCCTTTAGTATATACGGCGGAAGATAGCATCAAGGCCGTCAAGATTATGATTGAAAAAGAGATCTGCCATGGTTTCATTGCTGCCTTCCTCCTCTTTTAACCACTAAATAAAAGACCAGCAAACTGTATACGACGGTATCCGTTGACGTATACGAGAACAAAATTCCTGCAAACGATTCTATGAATCCCAGAACCAGCCCTGCAACGGCCGGACCTCGGAGGTTTCCCATACCTCCGGCGACAACGATAAAGAGCGATTTAAGGGTCAGGTCGAGTCCTTCTCTGGGGCCCAGAGGATACAGGGATGAATAAAAAATGCCCGCGAGTCCGGCCAGGATTGTGGCCAGACCCAAGGCACTCATGGAAGTGAAGCCGGGATTTATGCCGCAAATTGATGCTGCCTCTTTGTCCTGTGCAAGGGCTCGCATGGACCTTCCCGGGTCGGTTTTTTTCAAAAAAAGGGTGGAAAGACCGATGGTAACAGCCGCCATTCCCAGAAGAATCGCTCTCAGACCGGGAATTTTCAGACCCGCAAGATTAAAAGTGGGAAACGTAACATGCGTCGAAATGGGTTCCCATCCTTGCCACCACACAAACAGATCTTCCAGAATCAGGGCCAAACCCAGGCTTGCGATCAGAGATGCTGCCAAGCTGCCGGTAAGGGAAAGGTTGCGAAACGGGGCTACAATGATCAGGTGTAAAAGAAGTCCAAACCCTAGAAAAATCGGTGTTGCCAGGGCGCAAAAGGTCCATGGTGAAAAGGGATAATGAACCAGGGTCTTTTGATAGAGAATCGCCGCCAATACCGCAAGACTTCCGTGGGCAAGGTTGAGAACTCCCATAATCCCAAATGCCAGGGAAAGTCCAACAGCCAGCAATGCATAGACGCCTCCCAAAAAAAGACCGCTGATGAGAACCTGAATCACTTTAAAATCGCTTAGTTTTTTGTCCCCGGATAACGGTGCTGGGCAGTGGCGACCTCCGGCGGCCAGACAATGTGATACTGTCCGTCGATGATCTGGGATGGGTAGGTGTTGATGGTGCCAACACCGTTTTCGGCAAAACTTACCACACCACCGATGGTCATGACCTTGAGCCGTTTTAAGGTCGCCATCAATTTTTCCTTATCCAGGGTTCCGCTCCTTTCAATCGCCTGAGTTGCTGTTTCAAATGCCATCATATAGGCCGGTGCCCATGGGAAGTCATCGAGGCTGATTCCGGAATGCGCCATGACCTCAACAAATAGTTCCGGATTTCCATAATACATCCCCAGCGTCCAGTAGGACTGTCCGATGACGCCTTCTGCACCGGCACCCAGTCCTTTTTTGAAGACACCGCCGTGGTGGATTACATGAAATTCTTTGGGGTTCAAACCAAGTTCTCTGGCCTGGCGCATAAATGCAATGGAAAACGGCACGTTGGCTGAAACAAAAACGATATCCGGTGAATTCTTCTGGATCTTCATTATGGATGCAGTAAAATCATGGGTATTTGCCGGAAGTACGTTGATTAAAACTTCTTTCAATCCCGCAGACTCTGCGAGTTTTTTAGCCCCGCGATACACACCCTGAGGGTGCAGGGTATCTTCGACAACGAACGCAACGGTTTTGGCCCATCCTTCGGCGCGGATCATGTCCCAGTATCTGTGGGTATATCTGGGAGCTGCATCAATGACACAGACGATCCATTTAAAACCGCGGTTGTAAATTTTGTGGGAATTTGCGCAGATGGCAATAAATGGCACTTTGTTTTCCTCCGCGGCCACGCTGGCGGCAAACGTCACCGGACTGGAATAGGGTCCTAGCAGAATATCCGCTTTGTCCACGGAAATCAGCCTTTCGTAGAACTTTCGTGCGGTGGGGCCGTCGCTCTTGTCATCATATACGATGAATTTAATGGGAAGTCTTGTTCCGGCAGAATTGACATATATTCCCCCCCGTCTGTTGATGGCCGTTGCATACGATTCCATTAGCGCTTTAAAAGGTCCTATTTCGGTAGAGAATTTGCCACTCATAGAAACCGTTGCCCCAATTCGGATTTCTTTTGGTGATTCGGCGAATGTGCTGTTTGTAAAAATAAAAAAGGTTCCGAGTGACAAGATGGTAATGAGTGATACCAATAATACGTGGTTTCTACAGATCTTCATTTTGCCTTCCTCCATAAAAAAGGGCCATCCCGAGTTGGGATGGCCCTTTGGCCTAAGCATAACCCGCCAATATTCGTTCCAAATTTTGCAATATTTAAATCATTTCGAATCTATTGTCAAGGAATAACTAAGGTGTTATCCATAAACGTTCTCATTGAAATGATCAAAACAAAGCTTGCTGTTTCGATTCAACAAATCTGTTGGATGTACATACATTATTCGAGAGTTGTCATTCACAACCCGAAGAACAGCTGCATCCTGAACCGCAGGACATCGGCGTCTGGGTGGGAGTGTTGCTGATGCCCACTACTTCAATTTCAAAGGTTAATGATTCACCGGCTAAGGGGTGGTTCAAATCCAGGGTCAATTTTTCATCATCTAGGTGAGTTATTTTAGCAGGGACCTGGCGTCCTTCCGGTGTGTAGAGTCCAACGGTCATGCCGACCCGAGGATTCATTTCAGGCGGTACTTCTGATCTGGCAAATGACTGGGTAAGATTTTCATCTTTCTGTCCGTAAGCATCTTCAGGATCAAGGGTAAAAACTTTTTTTTCATTAATGGCCATTCCCAAAAGTTCATTTTCAAACCCTTTAATCAACTGTCCCGCACCCATTTGTATTTCAAGTGGCTGACGCCCGTGACTGGTGTCGAATACCTCCCCGTTTTGTAATGATCCTTTGTAGTCCACACTCACAAACATTCCGTCTTCAACTTTTTCCACAATAATCTCCTTTTTATTAATTTAGTCCCTTAAACCTATACATTAAAATATCAAAGTCAAGTCATATAAATTTGACTAATAAAAACAAGGTGTTCCGGTCAAAGTCAGGTCCCATTGGCCCTGCCGGAAATGAGTCGGAATGGAATGTCGAAAAAATTGGGTGCTTGATACTTTGTTAATATTGCAGATGTTAACGCCTGCATCATCGGCAGTTGCACTGATGGTTGATTTACAAAGCTGTTATGATCAGGGCTTTGGGAAAATACTTGCCGAGGGCGTTTGGAGGCTTTGATGCACCAAAAACAATGCACCGCTGGCCTGTCTTCTGTGCAATCGCGGATACCGTTCATCAGAATGGTAATTGAAATAAATATATTTTGATCGTTATCGGTTTTGTTTACGCTCAATTCAAGATGATCGGTTTCAAGCCGTCAAGGAGATATTTCGAGATCGGCCCGAGCCCCAGCTGAATCAGTTATTGAAATAAGTTGACAAGCAAGTTAAAACCTTTGAAAATATAAACGAATATGAAAAAGGACATTTATTGATATGTTGTGTTTTTAAATGAATATTTCTTTCAGGAGAAAGTTAGATTCATGATCATTCAAAGTATCGCCGGGCTTTTTGTTTTTACAGTTGCTGCCTTGTTGATCAGTGAAAACCGCAAACAGGTTAAAATTAAACTGATCATTGCCGGTATTGCCATTCAGCTGGCCATCGGTTTGATTTTATTAAAGCTGCCTGTTTTTAGAAATTTCTTCATTTCTTTGAATCATCTGGTCTTGTCACTTGAAGCATCCACCAAAGCCGGGACATCCATGGTTTTCGGATATTTAGGGGGCGGCGACTTACCGTTTACGGAAAAATTTCCCGGTTCCAGTTTTATTTTAGCCTTCCAGGCCCTTCCCCTGATTCTTGTTATCAGCGCTCTTTCTTCACTCTTGTTTTACTGGAAAATATTACCCCTGATTGTTAGGTCGTTTTCATACGCACTGCAAAAAACCCTGGGACTGGGAGGTGCTGAGGGACTCGGTGTTTCTGCAAATATATTTGTCGGTATGGTTGAATCCCCACTTTTTATTCGCCCCTATTTGGGAGAAATGACCCGGAGCGAAATATTTACCCTGATGACTTCGGGCATGGCCACCATCGCCGGTACAGTAATGGTCTTGTACGCCAGTATTTTGAGCAAGGCCATACCCGATATTATGGGACACATACTGACGGCTTCCATTATCAGTGTTCCTGCAGCCATCACCATTTCAAAGATCATGATACCCGAAACCGGAGAGCGCACATCGGGCGAGTTAACACCTCCTGAACCGGCACTAAGCGCAATGGACGCCATCACCAAAGGAACCATTCAGGGTGTAACGCTTTTAATTAACATCATTGCCATGCTCATCGTTCTTGTGGCGCTGGTCCATCTTTTGAATTTAATGCTCGGAATTTTGCCTGATTTCGGCGGACATCCCTTAAGTTTGCAACGGATTTTAGGTCTGATTATGGCGCCGGTGGTGTGGCTTATGGGTGTTCCCTGGAAAGAGGCCCCCATTGCCGGCGCGCTGATGGGAACCAAGACGGTTCTGAACGAATTTCTGGCCTATCTGGACATGAGCCGTCTGCCACAGGGAGCGCTGAACCCCAAAAGCCTGATCATTATGACATATGCCATGTGTGGATTTGCCAATCCCGGCAGCCTGGGTATCATGATCGGTGGCATGGGTACAATGGCTCCAGGTAAGCGTGACGAAATCGTTTCTTTGGGGCTTCGCTCCATCATTGCCGGTACGCTGTCCACCTGTAGGACCGGGGCAGTGGTCGGAATTATCGGATGACATTCAAAGAACCTTGTGATTGAAACCTTTAGAGGTTAAGATGAAAGCCCCTTCAGCACGCCTATGACCTCCTCAGGCTCTGGTCTGACCGTATAATCCGGGTTCACTTCCGCGTATTTGATGATTCCGGACCGATCAATAATGAATCGACTCGGCATGGGAAGCGTCCAGGAATCATCCCCGTTGTATTTACCTAAATCAATGCCGAATTGAAGAAAAAGCTGTTTGAGATCCTCGGGAAAAGTATGCACCAGTCCATAGGTTTTGGCCACACGGTTTCCCGGATCGCTGAAAAGGTCGAAGGTCAGATTTTTTTCATTGATCAACTCATTGTTAAATTCGGGGTGTTGTGGAGAAATTGTCAGAAGTTCTG
This sequence comes from Deltaproteobacteria bacterium, assembly GCA_019313025.1. Next base: position 976 of record JAFDCA010000209.1, on the reverse strand, counting down.
CACCCATTGAATGAATGTCCTGAACGACTTTGTTAAGAGCTTCCAGCTCCAGGTTGCAGTAGGGTCACCATTTACCCCGATAGAAGCTGAGAACCACCGGTCCATTGGCAAGAAAATCCTTTAATCGGATCACTTTTTCGTTGTTATCTTTCAATTCAAATTCCGACGCTGTATCTCCAGTTTTGACAACCCCATCTAGGATATTGGAATTGATCAGATCGCTGGTTGCACGATGCATGATATTTAAGGCTTCTTTTGGGGCTGTTTTTTCGAAATTTGCTTTCAAGTTGTTGAGTTTTTCTTGTAATGTCATGATATTTTTCCTTTATCTGTACTTTTCGTCCAAATGGTGTTTCCTTAAAAAAAATCGGCCTGGTGTACTGTACAAACAGTATCAAAAAGCAGATATGCGTGCTTTGGTTCTATAATATTATCCAATTACAGTGAAATCAGGCAATCCGACAAGATTGCGAGTGGGCGAACCTTGCATCGTTTTAGGACCGTGTCTCTGTTTTAAATTACACAGTAAGTACGATTTTGTATGGAATCAAGGCGGGGCTGTGATGACGATTATTCTTTTGTTGTGCCAAGTGAGTGACGAAAAAAGAATTGCAAGTTCAGGACGTTCAGTTATAAAAATATAAAATAACCAGCGATACATGAATTAGAGTCCTTAAAGAAAAGCCGACCCTCTATATCGGTTTGTCGCTTGGAAACAAGGTGCTCGATATTATTTTAAAAATGGGGTGTTGTTATCGCAAGGGTTGAAGTAAAGATCGTCAGAAAATAAAACCGTATGAGGAGAATCTGAAATGCTTGATATCGTGAAACGCTTTTTTGGTAAAGAAAAAGAAGGAACCCCCGATGCTGCCGGTCAGGGCGCAGGTCACGACATAAATGTAGCGACCTGCGCCCTGCTTGTGGAGATAGCACGCATCGATGGAACATTCACAAAAGAAGAGATGGAAACTGTTTT
>JAFDCA010000208.1 GCA_019313025.1 Deltaproteobacteria bacterium | reverse complement strand
TTTAACGCGCTCTAATTTGCTCAGACAGCTTCCCGACCTCAACGAAATCATCCGGCGGCTTACGGTAAATCGTGACCGTTATTCATTCAATCGGAACATATTTTTGGCAACTGCTATAAGGTGGAGGTGAGTGATAATCCCGATCGCAGGTTTTCGAAATGGGGGCAAAAAATTCATATGCTGTAGTTGATAATGACTTAAACGATTCATTGTCTTGAAAAGGAATCATTTCAGACAATCTGTTTTAAAACCACCTCGTGTTCATACACAACTGACAACCATCAACTCACCCACTCAAGCTGTCAGATATCTTACTTTTTTCACCGGCGGGTGATAATAAATTGTTTTAATAGATCACACCTTAACCCACTTTAAATTCTCCTGATTTAGCTTGTTATAACAGCAGGGTTTTACGCAATAATATTGGGAATATCTGATGTATGAATATAAAAAAGATTCGTTAACTTACAAAACAAGAGGGAGGCCTTATGAGAAAAATATTGATATTAGGTTCGGGTGCAGGCGGCACCATTGTGGCCAATATACTCCGAAAAGAACTGGTGGAGTCTGAATGGGAAATCACCATTATCGATCGGAAAGAGCAGCACCACTACCAGGCCGGGTATCTGTTCATACCGTTTGGTGTTTATTCGGAAAACGATGTTGTAAAACCCAAAAAGGAGTTCATTCCCAAAGGGGTCTCTTTTGTTCTGGACAATGTGGTCAGAATCAATACCGACGAACGTCGTGTGGAGACCGAAAGGGGTGATCGATACGATTACGATTGGCTGGTGATTGCAACGGGATGCGATATTGCTCCTGGGGAAATCGACGGCATGATGGATGGGTGGGGTAAAGATATTTTCGATTTTTACACACTAGAGGGTTCTCTTGAACTATACAAAAAGCTGAAATATTTTAATTCCGGCAGGGTGGTTTTAAACATTGCTGAGTTTCCATTTAAATGTCCCATTGCACCACTTGAGTTTGTGTTCATGGCCGACTGGTTTTTTACGGTTAATGGGGTGCGGGATAAGGTGGAGATCGAATTCGTAACGCCGCTGGACAATGTGTTTACCAAACCCGTGGCCGCCGGGATTTTGGCAGAGTTTGCCGCAAGGAAGAATATCAAGGTGACGCCGTATTTTGACCTGGCACAGGTCAACGCCAATGAAAAGACCATTGAATCCGGCAAAGGTGAAAAGGTGGGATACGATCTTCTTGTGGCCATTCCCCCTAATGTGGGAGATAAAGCGCTGATCGATTCGGGGATCTCGGATGCAGTGGGATTTGTGCCAACGGACAACCACACCCTAAAGGCCGAAAGGCTCGATCGGGTGTTTGTCATTGGAGACACCACCAATGTTCCCACGTCAAAGGCCGGTTCCGTGGCCCACTACCAAGCCTATACACTGGTTGAGAACCTGGTTCGCGAGATAGACGGCCACCAAGCCAAACCCACTTTTGACGGTCATGCCACCTGCTTTCTGGCATCTGGATTTGAAAAGGCCATTCTTCTCGATTTTAATTACAATGTGGAGCCGTTACCCGGTAAGTTTCCGTTTCCCGGAATGGGGCCCTTTTCCCTGCTACAGGAGAGCTTAAACAACCATTGGGGAAAAATGATGTTTCGATGGGTGTACTGGAACTTGATGATGAAAGGCCTTGATCTACCGCTGGAACCGCAAATGAATATTGCCGGCAAATTACGAAAAGTCGCTTAAAGGAGGTGAAGGCCATGAATCATGAAGAAATCATCATAGATCGACTCCATCGGCTAGAGCAGGAGATCGCACCGCTTGCCGATTCTGCCAGATCCATCAGCGAACTCAGAGAAGAATTGGCCCCACGGGTCAATGAGGCCGTCAAGGCCCTTATTGTTGAACTTGCAGACATTGAGGCTGATTTTCAACTGGAAGACTTGCTGTTTTTCATTAAAAAGGCCATGAGGAATGTCCGAAATCTGACCTATTCTCTGGATCAACTCAAAAATATTATCGATTTTGCTTTGATAGCAGAGCCGTTACTCAAATCTACGTTTCCCCAAATCATCTTTTATTTGGATGACTTGGAGCAAAAAGGGGTTTTTAACCTTTTAAGATCTTCTTTGGAAACCATTAAAAAAACAGCTGAAACTTACTCGGCCGAGGACATGACGCAGATCGGTGACGGACTGGTAAGGCTTCTAGGCATTTTCAAGAAACTGACCACTCCCGAGGCTTTGGAATTGTTGGAAAGAGCCGCCGAGGTTCCTTCAAGGGTGGATCTTTCTCGGGCAGAACCTACGGGTGTATGGGGCATGTTGTGGGCTATGGGAAACCCTGAAGTCAAGGATGGTCTGGGGGTTTTGTTGGAGCTGACAAAAGGACTGTCCGTGCTTAAGGAATAAGAGATCCGGGGCACATCATGATGATTCGTACGGCATGCTTGACAAATCCATAAAGGCTGTCAGAATATATGATCATCACATGATCATGCAAACGATGAAAGCAGATATCTTTTTCGTTGAGACAAAACGTGAAAGAGATGAAAGGGAATCCATATGGAGATGGAACATACGTTGAAAAGCTGCGAGTTTTTCGAGTTGCTGGAAACGCGAGAATTGTCTGAGATCTCGAATCTAGGGCGGATGATGACATATCAAGATGGAGAATATGTTTTTCGGCAGGGGGATTACGGAGAACATATTTATATTATTGTCGAGGGACAGATTTATTTGGAAAGAACTGTGGACTTAGGTGCTCACAAAGGTAATGTCGTTATCGAAATGCTTGGAAAAGGTAGAGTCTTGGGGTGCTGGTCAACGCTCTTGGATTTGCCCCATATTCTCATGTCTTCGGCTGTTTGTAAACAGCCGACAAAAGTTATTGCCATAAAAGGGGCTGAGTTAAGGCGGATGATGATTGGCAACGCAGAACTTGGATTTAATCTGATGGAAAGACTCTGTTTTTTACTTCGGGATAGAATAATGGCCGCATACGGGGCCATGGAAAAGATTTAGTCCCTTTGACAGGTATATTTAAATGTTTTTTTACCTCCTTCTTGAAACGCTGGATGAATAAAAAAATGGATAATTTTAATATATTGTTTCTGCCACATCATATCAAAATGAATGTCAATAAAGGAGAAAACTTAATCCGTGCCGCAATGGAAGCCGGGGTTCATATTAATGCATCCTGCGGCGGAGAGGGCGTTTGCGGGAAATGCCGGGTTATTATCGAAAATGGAAAAGTTGACGGAGGCATCACCGAAAAATTAGACAAAAAAGACGTAGAAAATGGGTACCGACAGGCATGTCTATCGACGGTTTTGAGTGATATTGTGGTTCGTATTCCCATCGAATCGGAGGTTGATGCCGGCGTGCTCGACTTACAAAAAATGCCTCGAAAGACGGCCGGCATCTGGGAAATGAATCTCGAAGAATTGAAGGATAAAGGACTTTTCATGCCTCCGGTGGAAAAGAAATACCTTGAGCTTCCAAAACCGACCTCTCAGGATAATCTTCCGGATGTAACACGACTGATTTCTTTTTTAAAAGCAAAACACGATGAACACCGTCTGGTAGTAGAACTGCCGGTTATCCGAAAAATTTCCGATTTATTAAGACAAGGCGATTTCAAAGTAACGGCCACGCTTGCCCGACCGGTGCAGTCCGGAAGAAAGACGCAAATCATACATATTCAGCCCGGAGACACCACCGATCGGAACTATGCCATTGCCGTGGATATCGGCACCACAACCGTATACGCGCAGTTGGTTGATCTTATAACAGGCGATGTCCTGGCCCAATTTGGAGACTACAACGGACAGATCAGTTATGGCGAAGATGTTATCAGTCGAATTATTTATGCGGGAAAACCGGGCGGCCTTGATAAGCTTCATGAAGTGGTCATTTCAACCGTCAACAAATTAATCAAAAAAATGGTGAAAAAAGCACGGATCGATTCGGATGAAATTTCCACGATTACAATGGCAGGAAACACAACTATGACGCAACTCATGCTGAAGGTAAATCCCAAATACATCCGGCTTTCACCCTACGTACCCGCCTCGACCCTTTATCCGCCCATCAAGGCGATTGATTTGGGTCTTGCCTTGGGAGATCATGTAACGGCCTTGGTGTATCCGGCGATTTCGAGTTATGTGGGAGGTGATATCGTGGCGGGTGTCATGGGATCAGGAATGTATCGCACCGAAGATCTGACACTGTTTATGGATATCGGAACCAATGCAGAGATCGTCATTGGCAATAAAGATTGGTTGGCCTGTGCCTCCTGTTCCGCAGGACCGGCTTTCGAGGGCGGCGGGGTAAAATTTGGAATGCGGGCCAGCAAGGGAGCCATCGAGGATTTTTCCATGGATCCCATGACGCTTGAGCCGATGAATATCACCATCGGTAATGTCAGACCAAAAGGTATCTGTGGTTCCGGACTTATTATCATTACAGCCACCATGTTTGAGATGGGTGTCATCGACAACCGTGGAAAATTCAATCGCGAACTCAATACATCTCGAATACGAAAAACGGACGATATTTATGAGTATGTGCTTGCATGGAAGCATGAAACTCAAATCGACCGGGATATTACGCTCACAGAACCGGACCTTGATAATCTCATTAGGGCAAAGGGCGCTATATACAGTGGTTGCATGACCCTCCTTGAGGAAGTGGGGCTAAAGATTCAAGACATTGACCGCATTTATCTGGCAGGCGGGTTTGGAAGCTATGTGGATCTCGAAAAGGCGATGGTTATCGGACTATTGCCGGAAATAGATCCGGATCGGATTCGGTTTGTCGGTAATGGATCTTTAATGGGTGCGAAAATGAGCTGTTTGACCAATCGTATCAGAAAGGATGTTGTTGATGTGACGAAGCGAATGACAAATTTCGAACTGTCAGAAACCCCTTCTTTTATGGACAATTATGTGGCGGCTCTTTTTCTGCCGCATACCGACATGGAACAGTTTCCCAAATTAAAGGAACGCCTTAAAAGGCGAAAGGCTTTGAAACGAAAGTTCTTGTAATCAAATGTATTTTAGGTGTTGCGCCGGAACATTATATTTAGAAGACTTTATACTTTCCTCTTGCTCATTTCGGACTACCGATACACCAGTTTTGGTGTTTCCATAATCACTTTGGTGTCCGGAGGCACCGATTTGGTAATCCAGACATTTCCTCCGATGACCGAACGCGCACCAATAACGGTATCGCCGCCCAGAATCGTTGCTCCCGAATACACAATGACATCGTCTTCAATGGTTGGATGGCGTTTCTTGCCTCTCAGTCGTTCTCCGGCATCTTTTGGAAGTGAAAGGGCGCCAAGGGTGACGCCTTGATAGATTCGAACATTTTTCCCGATAACGGTGGTTTCTCCAATCACCACGCCGGTTCCATGATCGATCACAAAACTTTCTACGATATCGGCGCCGGGGTGAATATCAATGCCGGTTAAACTGTGAGCATGTTCCGTCATGATGCGGGGCAGAAGC
>JAFDCA010000207.1 GCA_019313025.1 Deltaproteobacteria bacterium | reverse complement strand
GATACCTATCGATGGCGGTCAGCCCTTGCTTTTGCCCGGAATCGGATTTTTAATGGCTACTTTTATGGTCAAGAGTGCGGTTTTTCCGTTCCATTTCTGGCAGCCGGACTTCCATGCCGCCGCGCCGACATCCGTCAGTGCTATGCTGTCCTCAGTTGTTGTCAAACTGGGTGTTTACGGCTTCCTTCGCATGACAACCCTCCTCTTTGTTTTGCAGGCACCGGTAATTCGTTGGATCCTGGTCGTATTGGGCGTTTCCGGCGTCATCTTTGGCGGCCTTTCTGCCTTGGGCACACACAATGCAAAGCGCATGCTTGCCTATTCAACTCTGGCCCAGATCGGTTTCATTTTAATCGGTATCGGTTGGGGCACACCCCTGGCTATAGCAGCCGCGATTGTGTTTACCTTCAACCACAGCTTAGTCAAGGCCGCAATGCTCATGCTGGCCGGATATGTTGCAAGCCGGGCCCCAGTCAAATCGGCGGCTTTTGATGTTGTTACCGGCGTAGGTAAATCAATACCGGCTGCCGGCGTCCTGTTCCTGATAGGGAGCCTCGGTCTGGCCGGTATTCCGCCGACAAACGGTTTCATCAGCAAAATGATGCTGTTTCACAGCGGTATTGACGCTGCTGATTTTGGCGCTTTACTTCTAATGGCGATTGGCAGTCTGTTGACGCTGGTTTACACCAACCGAGCTTTCATTCGGATCTGGTGGCAAAGGCCGCCTGGAAGCACCGGTGCCAAACCTACAGGTGATCACTTGCTGGCGCCCGCAATTTTGATATTGCTGGTGCTGATACTAGGCCTATGGGCGGAGCCACTGGTCCAGGTAGCCAGAGAAACGAGCCTTTGGCTCGATAGTCCCGGTCTTTATGTCCAGGCTGTTTTAGGGAGATAAAAATGTACTATCTTTTAATTATTGTTCCACTTCTGTTTGTATATCTGGAACTTTCTTCAAATTTCGAACTCAGCAACATTATAGTGGGTTTGATGATTGTCACCGGGATTGTGAAGCTTATCCGTCCACGACGTTTTCCCACGGATTTGCGTCGCCTTCCGTCATCTGTGTTCGCACTGATGCGATACCTGGTAAAACTCGTATATGATGTGATTGCCAGCGGCATCCAAGTGGCCAGGATCGTTATGGATCCGGCTCTGCCTATTAAACCGGGTATTGTGTCCATTCCCTCAGAGTGCGAGTCAGAAATGGGGACTGCGTTGAGCGCTCACGCAATTACCCTGGCACCCGGTGAGATGGTCGTGGAGATGGATGAAAAAGGTGTCATGTACACGAGCTGTCTGGACACGACCAATTCTGAAAAATATATAGAAGATGCACAGAAGATTCGCAAAGACCTGCTGCAAAAAATATTTGCTTGAGGTAAAAAATGGAAATAATCTTCGACACCATTCTATACATTTCCCTGTTTGTTCACATTGCTTTGATGGCGGTTGCTTTCTGGCGAGTGTGGCGGGGAGAAAACGTTATCGATCGACTCATGGGGCTCGATCTGCTCGGCATTTTGACCCTGGCAGTACTGGTACTGCTTGCACTTATTTTTCGACGGATCATTTACATTGACGTAGCGATGGGTCTCGCCGCATTGAGTTTCGTGGGTACGATTGCTTTGGCAAAATATATTGCGGATGAACAGATGTTCTAACCCGAATATTCACGAATTTGATTCTTCTTTAAAATGGAAAAGACATGGACACAATATTACAGGTCATTGCTATTCCGGCCGTACTCACCGGTACATTTTTTTCAGTAGTCGGTGTATTAGGATTCATGCGGCTGCCGGATGTCTATACACGATTGCATGCTACAGGGAAAGTTGGCGTCTTTGGCGTCGTATTCCTCCTGATTGCCGCAGTTTTTTGGGCGCCCTTTGCCTGGGGCAGAGGATTGATTCTAATTTTGCTGCTTATAATTATCGGTCCAGTCACGGCACATGCGTTGGCATCGGCCGCCAATCGGATCGGTCTACCCAGAAAAGGATCGATTCGGGATGATCTTATGCGCCATTTGGATCTCTAAAACTAATTGGTGATACTATTAACATATCAAGCTGGAAGGGGGTGTAGCAGACCGATAAATACATGGTCTATGAAGACCGTATTACAGATAGAGTCGCTGCACTGTATTCCATATAGCCCGAACGGTTGTTTTTCTTACGCTCCTTTTGCTAGCAATCAACTCGAAACTCGAGATAACTATGTAATCATTTTTAATTATAAAACACTTGTTTTTGACAATCCAATATCATGGAAATCCTGGGAATACAAAAGCTGAAATCAGTGATCAATATATTACCAAAGATTTCAACTCGATTTTTTATTTGGAGTCTTATAACTCATTATATTATAAACTCATGACAAACCTGCGATCAACCTTTACAATAAGGGAAATTTTAGAATGTTAAAAAAATTTGAAAAAACCGTTATTATTTAGCTGATCGTCATGATGGTCTTTGTAGTTCTAATATCCACGATTGAACTTTTAGTATTGATTATAAAAGATATTATCGAGCCGCCGAGATTTTGGTTAGAAATCGACCAGCTTTTTGAAATCTTTGGTTTTTTTCTAATACTGCTCATCGGTGTGGAACTACTAGAGACCATAAAAGCCTATCTTTCTGAGCACGTGGTTCACTGAGAAATCATACTCGAAGTGGCGCTGATTGAAATCTCTCGAAAGGTGATCACCTTGGATGTCAAGAAATATGAGCCTTTGACGCTTCTGGGAATCGCGGCGTTAATTGTCACTATCGCCATAGCATATTATTTTATCAAGAAAGTCCGTACGGATACCGTAATAGTAACCGGCTCTTCAAAGCGGCAGGGTATCGATGGTAAAGATGGTTGATTCAAAAATTCCATCAAGCAATTATAATATCAATAAAAAGTGAGGGCTTATGCGTTTTTTTGAGAATATTCTTTTATTTTACAATGATGAGTTTGCCGGAATAAAAGATAAAGTCATAAGACTGGTTCGTAAGAATAATGCAAGGCTGAAAATAATCGATGTTTTTGATAATTTCGACCAATATCTCGAATTGTTACCACCATCGAGTTCCATCAATGAATTAAAAGAGGTTGTTATTTCAGAGCGCCGCTTTGAAATTCTTAGCCATTTCGAAAAGGACATGGAAGTTATAACAGCCAAATAACCGTAATTATCAAATTAGGAAATACGGCAGTAGAGATTATCAAGGAGGCTATACGAGGCGGACACGACCTGGTGATAAAGGCTGCAAGCGGGAACAAAACCTTTAAAGATTATCTTTTTGGAAATATTGCCGTCAAACTGCTGCGGAAGTGTCCTTGCCCTGTTCTTATCGTCAAACCTTCCGAGGGGGAATCCTTTCAAAAAATACTTGCCCCTGTTGATCCAAAGACAGTAAGGGAAGAAACTACCAATGCCAGTGTAAATGAAGATCTTATGTGTAGAAAAATTCTGGATATTTCAATATTTATGGCTCGAATTGAAGACAGCCACCTGGATATTTTCCACTGCTGGTTTCTGCCAGGAGAAACTTTACTGTCAAGCGGCAGAACCCGTGTTGCTAGAGAGAAGCTGGATCATTTTTACCCATACATAATATGGGTAAACAGTTCTAGGTAATTTGTTTTTTTGACGATTTTATAAGGAATGATCAATAATAGTTCTATTTTCATAAAATTTTCAGACCTGCTGTCTCATGATACATTGGCGTATCATTTTTGTCGCTATTTGTGATACATTTTTTTCTCGTCTGGAGATGTTTTTTTTAAATAACTGGAAGTTATAAGATGGCAATACATTGGCATGTTTGTTGCTTTTGAGAATTGCATTTGTTTATAGGTTAAGAGAAACTTTGCGTTGAACCTTAAAAAAGGAGGTTATTCATGGCGATATGTCACGAAATGAATCAGGGAGATGTATTTTTTTGTGAATCGTGTGGCTTAGAATTAAGAGTTCAAAAAACATGTAGTTGTGGAATCGGAGAAGACGTATGTTCAGTACCTCTTCAATGCTGTGGAAAGGATATGAAAAAAAAGTAATAGAACCCATTCTTAAAATAAGGAGTTCAAGAATGACCGAAAAGAAACATGTTACTGTTCCAAAAGACACACGGGCATATTTTTGTGCAAACTGTGGAGCTGTTGCACTGAACGCCAATAACATTTGCGAGGTTGAGGGTATGGGTAGAAAGTCGGACTGGTGTGGCATGAAAGGATCAAAGCTTCCGAAACACTGTCATAACAGAGTGAATAATGAAAGGTG
>JAFDCA010000206.1 GCA_019313025.1 Deltaproteobacteria bacterium | reverse complement strand
CTTCATGATTTTTACCGCAACATGTCTCATGAACTGTTTTGAAGGAATCGGATCGTCAAAACCAATTTGATGTGCTGAAGAAATATCCTGTTGAATGGTTGAATGCCCCATAAACTTTCTTATTTCAATTGGCTTTCCTAAACGAATATCCATATCTACTCCTGACAGCAGCATACTCCCTTCTGTCATAATCTCTTCGATCATGCGCTCCGGCAGATTATCCAGCCAGCGGCTGGCCAACTTACTGAGCGCATTTTCGTGAGCCCTGAGCGGATAATAGGTAACGTTTACCGGAATGATAAAGGTGTTTCCGGCCAAGACATCATCGATAGAATCGATCTGAAAGCCTTCCAACAAACGTTGGGCTTCTTCGGGCACTTCATCCAACATAATCCGTAATCGTTGGCGGTAAAATTCTGTTCTAAGGGCCAGCGTGGCGGCACCGGTGTGCGGGGGGTGCTTGCCACCGGCATAAGAAATCATGAACTGCCCTTTTTCAATGATTTTCTTGTTTTTGACCATTCGACCTTCCGGGAAAATGATCCACTTGGCCTCTCCGGTGAGCAGACTTTTGATAATAAGAAGGTCCCGGTGAGGATTTTTCGTGGATACTGCACCGACTTTTTCGAGAAAAGTGCCCAGTGCCCCTTCAAAAAATTGATAATCAGCCAGAGACCAAACCGGAGTTTTGACCAGTTTATGAATTTGATAGGGTAGGAGAAGGGTTTCGATCCGGGTAAAATGATTCACGACAAATATCACGGAACCTTTGGGGATATTTTCTTTTTCGTGAATCCGTATGTTCGCCTTTGAAAGTCCCGCCAAGGTCTTGATGGCAAGTCCTGTTGTTCGATACGCAAAAGGATTCATGGGCTGATTTTGTAGGGCGTCTATTTGGTTTCGAATATCAGGTTGCAGTTGACATATCACGCAAATATAATTAAATTAAACTTTTTTTAAATAAAAATAAAGGATTTTCGGAGGTTCACCGTGTACTCAAAAATACTCATTCTTCGCTTTCCCAAGACAGAAGTGGAAAAGCCTATTGTTTGCTATCTTTCAAAGGATTTTGACCTGACATTCAATATTCTCAATGCTTCCATACTCCCCAGAAAAGAAGGCGTGATGGTTCTGGAACTCGCCGGAAGCCGAAAGGACTTCAAGGAAGGTGTCAAATATCTTAAACAGCGGGGCGTACAGGTTCTAAATGCTTCTCAGGAAATAAAGCGCATCCAAAAGCGATGTACCCATTGCGGTGCCTGCACGGCCGTCTGTCCGACCCATGCCCTTTCTATCAAACGGCCTGAAATGTCTGTAGATTTCAACCAGAAAAAATGCAGTGTATGTGAATTGTGCGTGACGGCCTGCCCCACCCGGGCAATGGAAGTTCGTCCTTCAAACAAAGTTTTTTTTAAATGAAACCGTTAATAGCTGTTGCCGTCAGTGGGGGTATCGATTCTCTCATGGCCGCCCATCTCTTAAAAGAAAAAGGGCAAAAGGTTATCGGGGTTCATTTTGTTACCGGATATGAAGACCCAGACCCAGAAAACGGTCAAAGCACCCATCTTCTTGAATCCCACAAAATTTTTCCCATTGCAAAACAGCTTGGAATCGACATTAAGATCCTCGACTGCCATATCGAGTTTAAAAAAAATGTCGTCGATTATTTCATTCGAACCTATCAGGCCGGTCAAACCCCCAATCCCTGCATGGTGTGCAATCCTATAATAAAATTCGGAACGGTTTTCAACTTTGTTCGTAAATTAGGTGCATCGACACTGGCAACCGGACACTATGCTAAAATAAAAGAAGATAACTATGGCAGATTTCATCTTTATAAAGGTGTTGATCCCAAAAAGGATCAGTCCTACTTTCTGGCCCGTTTAACACAACAGCAGCTTTCAAACGCATGCTTCCCCCTCGGAAACATAAAAAAGTCCGACGTTATCCAAATGGCAGACAGAAAGGGGTTTAAACCGGTTAAAACCAGTGAAAGCCAGGATGTGTGCTTTGTCAAAGGCAAAACATACGGGGATTTCCTTGCCCGCCATGAAGGATTTAATGCCAAAACCGGACAGATAATAGACGTCCACGGCAACGTGATAGGAGAGCACCATGGATTGCACCTGTTTACCATCGGTCAGCGCCGGGGTATAAATTGCCCGGCCTCCGAACCTTATTACGTGATCCAAATAGACACACAACAGAACATATTGACGGTGGGATTTAAAAAAGATCTGTTCGCTTCTCAATGCAAGGTTGAACATATCAACTGGATCCAAGAGGCTCCGAGCCAAACGGTGACCGTTGATACCCGCGTCAGGTACCGGCACACGGCTGCGGCATCAAGACTGACCCCTATTGGTGTAAAAACGGCGATGATTCGCTTTGAAAAACCCCAGGAAGCCATTACCCCCGGTCAATGTGCGGTATTCTACAAGGGTGATGAGGTGTTGGGTGGGGGGTGGATTTCTCCAACCAGTGCCCATCCATAAATGGCCTTTTTGCCCAATCTCTGCGTTATGCTTAAAAAATAATCCTCAGAATATCAATTATATGCCTGCGGTTATTTTTTTCGCATGCCTTGATCTTGAACAAAAATCAACATTTATGGATGGACACAAATATTAACAATCTATATTCTAAGGAGACTGAATATTTTAATTGTAAAAAAGTATTTTATCAACCTTCGCCTCGGAAAGCGGAATGGATAATCTTTTTTTTAAAGCGTGTACTGTTTGAGTGGTTTAGTGAGCGTTAGAAAGAACAGACACACACCGAAATATGACATTCAAAGAGACGGTTTGTTTTAGAGCAAAGCTATCTTTTTATATAATATTTTGTTCTTTCTTAACGATCCTTTAACCACGAGTTTACACGGTTTGAAAAAAAGCATTATTCATGGAGCGATTTAATAAAAAAAACATCCCGTCATCTGAATGTGGCAATATTTTTTAGGGCCAAATTAATACGAATTTATGAAAAAACAAAATAAAACTATAGACCGGTTCATTGAATCGAGCAGTCGGAATCATTCTCCCAAATTTAGAATCACCACACTGGGATGCAAAGTCAATCAATATGAATCGGATGCTATTGCCCAACAACTCAAAGATATGGGATATGTGCCGGCAAGCGCCGAAGACCCGTCAGACCTTTGCATAATCAATACTTGCACGGTCACGCAAAAAGCCTCCATGCAGTCAAGGCAGGCCGTCCGACAGCTTATTCGATCCAACCCAGAAGCACAAATTGTCGTTACCGGATGCTATGCCCAGACCGAACCGGATGAAATAAAAAAAATAGACGGCATCCACCACATCATCGGTCATGGGGATAAACATAACATCCCCGACATCGTCTTATCCCAGGAAAAATGCCCTTCCCCTCCTTCTATTACCCGGAAAAACATCTTGAATGAACACTATTTCAGTCAACTTCCTGTAACGATCTATAGTAACCGGACCCGACCGTTCTTGAAGATCCAGGACGGATGTAATGCTTACTGCGCATATTGTATTGTCCCTTACGCCCGTGGGAGAAGCCGAAGCATGCCCCTTGAAAAGGTATTGGAAAATATTCGAGACTTAAAGGAAGCCGGCTTCCATGAGGTTGTCCTTACGGGTGTACATCTCGGAGCCTATGGACTCGACCTATCACCTCAAACCGATTTAACGGCTTTGTTAGATCACATTCGCAAGTTACAACCCATGGATCGTGTGCGGCTCAGCTCCATTGAACCCCATGAACTGCCGGACGAAATGATAAAAATGGTTTCGGAATCAGACATTTTTTGTCACCATTTTCACATCCCCTTGCAAAGCGGAGATGACGGCATCTTGAAAAAAATGCATCGGGATTATAAACGCTCTTTTTTCAAAAATCTTGTAATCAAAATAAAGGAACACATACCCGATGCCGCCATCGGTGTGGACACTCTGATCGGATTTCCAGGTGAAACCGAAAAAGCTTTCGAAAACACCTATTCCCTGATCGAAAAACTACCGGTGACATATCTTCATGTCTTTCCCTTTTCATCCCGTCCCGGGACACCTGCCGATAAATACGCACAAAAAGTGCCGCAAAAGACCATTAAGGCACGGTGTGAAAAGATGCGACGGCTGGGAAATGAAAAAAAACGCATTTTCTATGAATCATTTATGGGAAAACCCGTTGAGGTTTTAATTGAAGGCAAAAGAGACAAAGCAACAGGTTTCCTAAAGGGACTCACATCCAACTATATCCCTGTT
>JAFDCA010000205.1 GCA_019313025.1 Deltaproteobacteria bacterium | reverse complement strand
CCTGCTTGCGGTCCGGGAACATAGGCGGTAATGTTGCCGAAGAAACGATCTCCGATGATAAAAGCGAATGTAGCCGTGCGATTGATGACTTTCGATGAGATAACCATCCCGTTTGGATCAATCTTTTTATGCTGATTGTCCCCTGTCCCGGTTTTTCCTCCAACCGGCAACCTTGTACCTTCATCGTTGAAAAATGAATGGTACACGCGCTTAGCGGTCCCTTTTTCAACAACAGTAAAAAGCGCTTTTTTAATAATAAGAGCAATTTCAGAGCGCAAAACTCTTTTCTCTTTCCCAGACTTACGGACAAAATAAGTTTCGTAGGGCGTATCGCTCGCAAATGTTATTTCTTGAATCAGGTAAGCGGGTTTATGGATGCCCTCATTGATGATGATACCCATAATTTCGGCCAAGGCTTCCGGTCGATCTGCAGAGCTACCGATAGCCGTGGCATAGGAAGGAACCAGTTTCTTGAATGGATAACCCAATCGCTGCCATGCCTTGTGAATCGAATTAAAAGCATCTTGTTCAAATATTATGCGGATTCGTTTGTCCTGTTTAGATTTTCGAAAGGTACGAAAAAGCCATCCGTAGGCTTCCAGCCTCGCTGATTTACTCTTCTGATAAACCTCTTCGTAGTCGGCGTTAGGATGATGATATAAATAAGCCGCAAGCCAAAGTTCGAGAGGATGAATCCCGATAATGTCGGCAAAATCTGAAAGAGATCGCTTTTGGGGATTATATTTAAAATAAAGCCTGTTAATTTCAGATTTTTTCAATTGGATATCGGACAATTGGTTTTGCAACCGTTCTTGATAATCATCCTGACTCATGTCAGGAAATACAAAACGGTATAAGGCTGCTAACCGGTATAAAGAGGGGCGGACCGCATCGTGTAAAAGCGGCAATTTTTTTTGCTGGGGATTAGAACTGTATTTCATGTAAAACTTGTGGATAAATTGTGCACTTTCATATTCAACAAATCGGCCTAAATACTCTTTTCTTTTGGGATGATTTGCATTGCGCAGCACATCATATGAAAAACTGTCTCCTTGGAAAATGTGGTAGTTTACGATATCCCTCATCAGGCGAATAAACACCAGATTCACGGAACGTCTGAATGCGATCTTCACCGACATGGTTCGTTGGTTGTCTTTTTTATTGAAATTACTGAATCGATGAATGCCTCCGCCGGTAAAAAAAGCATCGTATGGGCTGGCGGAATATTTTTTATCCAGAGCACTATTCAGCATGCTCCCTATTGTTTTGTCGCCGGTGTGCATCAGGTAGGAAATGGCCCATTGACTGATTTTGTCTGCAGGTGCCGGCTTCAGTTGACTTAATTCTTTTTTGTTTAAACCATGGTAACGTTCATGCAATTCAGCGACAATTTCGAGATAATGGATTAAGGTCCTCAGTTTCGCCGTAGAGCCGAGATCTAGCTTGCTGCCATTATTTAAATTGAATGGCTGATTATAATTGTCCGTTTGAACTCGCAGAAGATTGCCTTGCGCTGTTTTCTCATACAAAGTGAAACTGTAAATGATTTTTTCCGGATCACCTTTTTCGAGCATTCTGGGACCATTAAGGTTTTTTGCTTTGATCCACTTTGGATCCTGAAATTTCGTCATTCCCCGGGTAACTGCAATTTGAGTGTCAAGGTCCAAAGTGCTTTTTACTGATGCATCAAGGCGGTCAAGGGTAAATAGGCTGTCGATGTCTAAAAGTGAAAGTAATCTGGTTCGCAGGCAATTCGCCGTCTTTTGTTCAACCAAATTTCTTTTAGGCAGGGGCAAAGGGCTTTCACGGAATTTAAGCTTAGTCTCAAGCATGGGCCTCATTAGTATTTCCGTTATTATTCCCTCTTTAAAAAGCAGTCTTACAAAAGCATTGCATTTTATCTCTAATAATTCTCGATCTCTGAGCAGAAAATCTGTCGGTCTTCTATGTGCTATAAACAAGCTCAGGACTTGTTTTAAAGCAACCGCTTTTTTTTTTAGAAGTATAGGATCATTTGCTGAATCCTTTGCATTTAAAATTTCCACGATATCTTTTAATTCACTTGCATACCATGCCCAAAGTCCATCTCCTAAGCCGAATACTTCGCCATAGCTGGGAATAGCCGCCAGGGGAACTGAATTGATATAGTCTAAAGCAATTTGGCGACGCCTCGCAAATGTCTTTTCGCCACCTAAATAGGCTCTAATTGAAGCCGAGGAAATTTGTTGCAATTTATCCTTCATGGAGTAGGTAATGCCGCTTTCAGAATGACGAAATTTTTCCAGTTGCGTGGCGAGGGTACTACCTCCCGATACAGAACCATTCCGATAGGCAATTTTTTTCCCCTGCTCGAAAACGGCATTTCCCAGCCGGATCCAATCGATAGCGGGATTGGCAAAAGGTTGATCATCATCTAACAGGGTCCTGTTTTCGATAAACAAGAGTATTTCTACCACTATCTTCGGAATTTCAGAAAATGAGCGAAAAATGCGTTTGGGGTAGTATTGTGAAAAAATGGGTTGATCATGTCTGTCGAGGATTTCTAGGCCGGCTTGAATCTTTTCGCGATATATGGGAAAAAGCCCCTTATCAACGAGTTTGATCATCGTTTCCGAGGCTTGGGCCTGGCAGGCGACATCAAAGTTATTCGCTTTTAATTTTCGGGAAAAATCAGGCAGGGATGTATACCCAAGGCGGAGGTCATAGGGTCCGTGAGGTGCCGTGATATTGGATTTAGACTCGCCCGCCCCCAGTTTATAGGTCATTTTTTCAGTAAGTTTCGATAAAAAGTGAGCCTGAATAATCGACGAATTAATTTCGCCGATTAAGCAAAAAGCGATTAAGATGACCATAAAGGCGACAATCTGAAAACCACTGTTTCTAATCAATAATAAGCGCTTCTTTGACGTATATTCCCCGTTGGCAGCTGAATCCTGGCTCGTTTTCATGGTGATGTGTCGCCGTTCTATCCTTCCAGTATTAGATTTTGGCTGCGTTATCAGTCGATCCCCTCGACGACGTGCCGCCATGTGACCTTTAGGTATCGGAAATAATAAATTAAAAAGACAATGCCTGGTATTACTCTTTGGCCTCAGCAAAATCGGTGCCACTCAATCTTATGATCAGCTGAATTGATAATATATATTTATATTACAGATGATTATATTCTGTATTGATTTCTTTACAGGACAAGCAATAATTAACTATGAAAAAAGTGTAAGAAAAAGTGTGGCAACTACTTCACAAAATATATGTTCTTGCATCGCAGTAGAGGGGCGGTAAATCAGGATCGTTGGTAGATTAACTATATTCTGCAGATCTTGGAATGAAGCATTTAATTTACAATAATGAGTATAGCGGATTTGGGTATTATTTGCTATATGACGGCAGAGAACTGTTAAATAAGATATTTTCCCCCTTCCAAAGGAGTTACTGCCATGATCGAGACATTAAGAACAATGAATACCACCCTGGGTACGGGCGACGTTCAACTTTCCGGGGGTTTTTGGCCTGGCGCAAGTGGGTTCGGGAAAATCCTGATTTGGGGGCCGGACGTTTGCTCCATCTAACCTGTCCGCACCTGTCGGATCAGGAGTGCGCCGCCTATGATGCCCCCTTTCCCGACGTCCGATACAAGGCCGGTGTACGCCGCTTTCCGGAAATGGTGCCCGATAATCCTGATGCAGACGGTGCTGCATTGTCACGCAGCGCCCGGGAATGGCTGAAAACCGAATGGTCCGGTGAAACCTTTATGGCCATCGGAATGCGTGACCCGGTTCTCGGACCACCGGTGATGAAGGCCTTGGGCAAGATGATTGCGAACTGTCCCCAACCCCTTGAAATCGCCGAAGCCGGTCACTTTGTGCAGGAATGGGGTGAGGAAGTGGCAAGAAAATCATTGGAGGCTTTTCGGCCTTAATTTGGACACGGGTGAACACAGATTGGATGGATAATTAAGCCAAATAAATAGAGGCAAATTTGACAAAAATTATATGCAGAATGTCCGTCATTCTTTTATTCCTGGTTGTCATTACCGGATGTTCATTGCTGGGCCAGGCTCAAACCCGGGAAACAAATATGGACATCTTAAGGGGTTTAGCATCAAAATAATGCGTCAAATATATTTAGTTAAGCATTGATTCTCTTCTGT
>JAFDCA010000204.1 GCA_019313025.1 Deltaproteobacteria bacterium | reverse complement strand
TTCAAAACGTATACTGTTTGAGTGGTTTAGGGATCTTTAGAAAGAACAGATGCATACCGAAACATTTTGACAGATAGAAAGTGCTGGATTCAAGATGAACCCATTGTTTTTATATTGATTTCTGTTCTTTCTTTACGATCCCTTGGCACGAGTTTACACGGTTTGAAAAAAAGCATTATCCATGGAGCGATGGGACAAACAAAAAAACACCCCGCGATACCTCATTGAATTAAATCAACACCAACACAGATTAGGGGTCCGGAAGGTTAGATGTGACTGATCCATTGATGCAAATGCGCGAAGTTTGTCTTGACGTCCTTCGCACCGCCAATAATATCTCCATGGCCCGGCAACAGCCATTCGATTTCAAGTTCAGACAGCCTTTTCAGACTTTTTTTCAACAGTGAACCGTTACCTCCCGGAAGATCCGTACGCCCAATACCCCCTTTAAAAACGAGGTCACCCGTGAACAGCAATTTTTTATCCGATAAATAAAGTGATATCGATCCCGGGGAATGTCCGGGCGTGTGATAGATCTTAAGATCAACATTTTCTATGGTAATATCGCCTTCTTTAAGAAAAAAATCAGGCTCAATTGTATTGGAACCTAAACCAAAGGAAGCGCGAATATTCGGTGCCATGGTCTTTAAAAAATGCCATTCTTTGTGGTGAAGGGTTGTCAAAACATCTGTTTTTTTAAATCGTTGTACAGCTTCAATATGATCCGGGTGTGCGTGGGTACATATAATCAAACCGATATCTTCAAGGGTTAAGTTCAATTTCATAAGTCCTTGTTCGACGTGATCAAAAAGGTGAGTGTGTCCGGGATCAATGAGAATGCGGGTGGGCCCGTCAATTAAATAGGTGTTACAGTTGTTGGCGGACATCGATTTCCACATAAATCCATGAACGTTATTTGTTATCTGCATTTTTCTCTCTTTTTAGTGTCCATCCATAAATGGTCTTTTTTCCTCTGGACTTTGTTCTCCGCGGGTTTCCGGCTGCGGCGTACTTTCTGTAGGCCTCACCGAAAACCCTTGTGCGGCCTTGCCCATCGAAAAAAATCCTCATTTATGAATTGGGCACTTAAATGCGTTTTCATATTACGCTTATACCCATGTGTTGCGTGTGTTTACGGGGCGTGCTCTCCCGCTTCACTCTGGTGTCTGCGTGTCTGGTCATTTCAATGACTTAACAGCTGGGGCATTCCTGCCCCCTCCGCGTTCTCCCACAAAAAGCATGTGGGAGCCGCGGTCTCCCCCCCTGCTAAGTCAATGAAATGACGAAGCCACTCCGCCAATATCTTTACACGGAAAAAGCACACCCATGAACACGTACATTTTGGGTTACAATAAAAACATCCCGGCCCATCATTTGTTTATTTTTTCCCATGCTGGAAAGATGAAATATTCTCAGGAAGATTGACCATATGCGTTCCTTGAAAGTCGAGACAGCGGCCGATGAAATATGCTTCAGGCAGCTTTTTTTTAACAATTTCGAATACATCATCGTGGCAGGCAAACAACAGTTCGTAATCTTCTCCGCCGGCCAGGATCATATCTTCGGGTTTCAAATGGTATTTCTCGCAAAATGAAACAAGTGCCGGGTGGAACACACTCGACCTTAAATCGATTTCTATGGAAACGTTAGAAGCTTCAGCAATCCTTTTTGCATCTCCGGCAAGGCCGTCGCTGACATCAATAACACAGTCCACCTGATTTTCTGCCAATACATGGGCAGCATCGAACCGAGCTGACGGAGATTTGAATTTTTCAATCAGTTCTTTAAATAGACCGTCATTGCGGATAAGAGAAAAGAGACCGGCACGGGCAAGACCCAGCGGCCCCGTGCAATAGAGACCATGGCCGGGGAGTGCATTCGAACGCTTGGGAAAGATGTCATTACGTCCGAGGCCAACTGCAAAAAGATCTAATGTCACTTCAAGTCCAGTGGAAATATTACCACCACCCAATGTGCAGTTGTGTTTTGCAAGGGATTTTTGTACACCTTTGTAGATGGTTTCCACAATTTTCACGGAGATATAATCCGGAAGCCCAAGGTTGACAAAAAGACTTACAGGTGTTGCATAGGAAGCTGCCAAATCGCTGAGCGTTATTTCAACGGCTTTACTGCCCACCTCTTGCGGCGTCTGCCAGTCAAACCTAAAATGAACCCCCTCTTTTTGTGTGTCTGTTGTGATCACAGGACGATCTAATGACTTCAGGAGACAGGCATCATCGCCGGGAGCGACTTCGAGAAATGGTTCGGTCGGCATATTTCGAGTCAGTTTCTTGATCAATGCGAATTCATCGTCCCACGGTGAAACAACCGCATGAGGGGGAGCACATCCACAGGCTGAAGAGATCTGCAAAGCTTTTTGAAAAGGGTCCTTTGCCCGAGTAATGACACTGATGACCGCAACACCCGCAGCCCCCTGTTGGATACAGGATGCAGCGGTTGTCTCGTTAATCCCCCCGATCGCAACGACTGGAACCGGAGATGCCGTTGTAACCGCATTTAATCCCGAAAGACCGGTGACTTTTTTTGCATCCTTTTTTGTCCGGGTTGAAAAAACAGGACCCGTACCGATGTAGTCACAGCATGACAGATCCGTATGATGAAGTTCATCGATATTGGACACTGACTTTCCAACGATGGAATACGTTCCTAAAATACGTTTTGCCAGTGCTGGGTCTTCGTCTTCTTGACCCAGGTGAACGCCGTCAGCTGAAACCGCCTTGGCAAGAATGATGTTGTCATTGATAATAAAGGGAACAGCGTTGCATTTACAGATGTCCCTTATGGCAGCAACATCTTCGAAAAGCTTCGAAGAAAAAGATTTGTTGCGGTATTGGATGATGGTTGCGCCGGCCCGGATAGCAGTGTGCACCTGCTGTATCGAAGAAAAGCCGGGAACATCTTCATCGGTAATAAAATAGAATCGAAGTGCTCTTTTTAATTGATTGTTCAGCATCTTTGTTGTAGTTCAAAAGCGGGTTGAAGATTCGGAAACATTTTAGCCTTTTGGAAACATTCTCGCTTCAGGTATAATTATATTTTTGCTGAAAGAACTCGTGAATAAGGACTCGTAATGAAAGAACCTGCCAGAGTTATTTATAAAAGTATCTGTTTTAACAGGGGGCTTTATCCATAATGTTAAATCGCTTATGGTTCTTTCAAAACGATCCCTAATCCACTCGGACAGCTTCCAGTCAAAAATTTAATCATACCTGAAGCTTCTTTGAAATCGTTTTGTTTCAAAGGACTAAACTATTACAAAATTCGCATGTAAATTATCACAAATCGATATCCTTGCAAACCTTAAATTCGAATTTCACAAACGACACCCAAGATGTTGAACAGCAAAGATGTTACCCTATGCGACAGAAACTTTGCCTACACAAACAGAATTTCCCGATTGATATTGATCTTGTTGCAGGACTAATCGTTAACACACAAAAACACAGCGGTGAAATACC
>JAFDCA010000203.1 GCA_019313025.1 Deltaproteobacteria bacterium | reverse complement strand
TCCTGCGATTGTGATCATTCTGAAAGATCATGAGAAAAAAGCAAAGATCTCTTCGATGGGCAAGTTGAGTCCCTTTAGTTTTTAACGGGAGCCGCACAAGAGTTGTCGTTTCCCGAGTAGCGGGGCAGGATGGCATATTTACTGTATGGTAAAAACGATAAACCCGCGGGAAAACCTCGTCAACTAAGAAAAAATCCGTTTATAAAGTGGTGACTATCCCTCGTAAAGAACCGCCAGTATCGTTGCTTTCCCTTTTTTGGAGGCGACCAGATGCGGTGTTGTGGAAAGATAATAGGCGCTGTCTCCAGGTTCCAAGTCGAAGGAATCCTCTCCGATATTGAGTGCAACAATGCCGTCCAACACATAAATAAACTCTTCGCCGTCATGCACGGAAAATTCTTTGTCGGGGTTTTCCTCGAGCTGTACGATCAGTGCTTCCATATGGCGCCCCTTTACTTCGGGGGCAAGGCTTTTATATGTGTAAACCTGCTTTTTACCTTTTTGAGCGGTGGACCGAGAGACGATTTTTTGTTCGTTCTTTCGGGTTATGGAATAGATCTTGTCTCCGGTTCCAGAAATGAGACGGCTAAAGGCACTGTCAAGGGCCTTGGAAAGCTTGATCACCGTTCCGAGTTGGGGTTGTACTTGATTGGTTTCGATGTTTGACAGAAATTCTATATCAAATCCGGTCAAGTTTGAAAGCTCTTCTATAGAAAGACCTTTCTGTTCTCTGAGCATTCTGATCCGTTTGCCGATTTCATCGACGCCTTCGCGGGATGATTCAGAAATATCGCCCGTTAGATCTTCAAAAAAATCTACATTGATGTGGGGGGTCTTTTTAGTGGTTTCCATTTTGAACTCCTAACCAGTTTCCATCCAGAAATGGCCCTTTTCCGCAATCTCTGCGTCAATCTGTGGAATCACTTGTGCGGCGTACCACTTGTACGCCTCCGCGTAATTCCTAAATTTCCTTGATCTTGCGAAAAATTTCTAATCTCTGCATTGGAAACTTAATTTGATAAATTTGAAAAATGTTCAATGTAAATTAATAGTGATTGATTGTTCCATATTTCTCACAAAGCTAAGTGGTATCTTAAATTCGAATTTAAATCTTTAAAGGTAAAGTGTTTTCTTAAAAAAATATTCCAAAGTAGATACAAATAAAATTTCTAAGCAACAATTATTTCATGTTTTATTACCTGAATCTTGCACGACTCGGAGGCTTTCATATTTAAGGCACTTAAGTGCGAAGCCATAGTCTGCTATTGCGAGCCCTTAATAACGCAGCAGATGAAAGCCTCCGAATCGCCCTTTGGGGTGAAAATTGATGAGAAAAAAGAACATCATCCGATTTAACATTTGGGTAAAATGCATGATGCTATGATGTTGTTTAAACCCGCTTCAATTAAGAATTATAAGGATTCTCATCAATTTTCATGCAAGATTCAGGTATTATATTCGTCCTGTTAGCCCCTTGGGTATCCTCCCGGTATGCACACATTCCGAACGAAGTCGTCGGCCGACAATCTTTTCCATCATACGTCCGATGTTCAGCACCCTGTCCACATCAACACCGGTGTCGATACCCATTTCATCCATCATAACCACCATGTCTTCGGTGGAAACAAGTCCCACAATACCCGGATCCGCGTAATAATATTTTCCGGTACCGACAACCGGCACGCCGTCCATAAAGTTGGCGGGCTGGCCGCCGGTTCCACCCATGGTCGATTCGAAGTGTGTGATTCCGGCTTGAAGTGAAGCCAGTACATTGGCCAGTCCCCAGCCCCGGGTGACATGAAAATGGGCCACATGTTTTGATGGATCTGGAATGGCATCAAGAATCATGGAAAAATACTCATACACTTTATTCGGCGGTGCAGAACCGTCATGGTCGGCATGTTCGATATCATCCGCGCCTATATCCAGCCATCGTTGCGTGAATTCAACCGCTTTTTTCAACTCCGTCGGACCTTCGATGGGACATCCCCAGATGGTGCTCACCGTTCCGCAAACTTTCATCCCTGCATCATGGGCTTTTGGAATATAGGTTTCACACATTTTCCAATATTCATCCAAAGAGAGTCCGGAGTTGGTTTTATGGTGGGATTCGCTGGTGGAGACCATAAACAGAATTCGGTCCGGTCCGTAGCCCTCTTTACGGGCCTGGATGGTCCTTTCTACGGCCTTTTCCCGGATAGTTATGGCGGTAATTTCCACATCGTTCAATAAATGCCCCACTTTCTTGCTGGCATGAAGGCGCTTTGAAAGCTCATCGGCATCTTTAAACTGAGGCATCACCTTGGGGTTACCAAAGTTGGTGACTTCTATGCGTTTGAATCCTGCGAGAATAAGCTCTTCAGCCAGCCACAGTTTTGCATCGGTTGGAATAAATTTTTCTTCATGCTGAAAACCGTCTCTGACGGTTATATCTCCCAAAACAACTTTTTTCGGATAGTTTAGTAGTGACATTTTCTCTCCCTAAGCAATGTCCATCCCTAAATGGTCTTTTTGCCCAATCTCTGCTTTCTGCTCAAAAAATAATCCTCGGAATATTAAACATATACCTGTGGTTATTTTTTTCGCCTGCATTGATCTTGAACAAAAATCCTCATTTATAGATGGACACTATGTATTTTAGATTTACACTGTCTCCTTCAAAATCAAAACCGAAAGTTCCCAAAAGAGGGCTCTCCGATGGGTTTCAGCAGACTGACTTCAAATGCCATGGCAAGCCAGTTGCGAATTTCAGAAAATTTTAAAACCCTGTCATTCAATAGACGAGCACCGCAATAAAACGGATGGGCTTCTCCGTCATATTTTTTGATCATCTCCTGACTGAAATCTTCTTTTTCAGATTCGGTCATAGGATTGTTTTGGCTGGCCCGTTTTCGCTCTTCGATGGACAGCAGAACCCCTGCCGCACTTCGCCCGCTCATGACGGAGGTTCTTGCCCGCATGGTGGAAAAGAGAAAATGGGGTCTGTAGGCCCTGCCGCACATACCGTAATTGGCCGCTCCATTATCCGGTCCGATCACCAGCTGGATTCGGGGCACTTGGGCGCATGAAACCGCTCTTACCATATCGGCGCCGTATTTCCCGATCCCCATGTGCTCTGATTCTGATCCCACCATGTACCCTGGCGAGCTCTGGACAAAAAGAAGGGGAATTTTTTCCTGGCAGCAGCGGACAATCCACTCCGTGGCTTTACAAGCTGCTTCAAAAAATATGATGCCGACACCGTTGGACGCCACGACACCCACAGTGATGCCTTTGAGGCGCATCTTGCCGGTTACGATATTATTCCCCCGACCCGGGGCGTAGTTCTTTTTATACTCGGAAAAGAGACTGTCATCAGCAATGGCTTCAAGAAATGAATGAACATTGATTCCCTGATGAACAGAAGCCGGCAGAACTTCGTAAATGGCTTCTTCGGACACTTGTGGCGGTGTTTCTGCATAACGATGGAAATGAAGTTTCTGGGGAGGTTCCAGCATGAGAATCTCCCGAACGCGGGCGATAGCGTCATCCTGATTGGTGCAAAAATAATCTGCCCCGCCGGATATCTGGGTATGGACTGCTGCGCCGCCAAGATCTTCAGCGGAGATAACTTCACCGGTTGCCATTTTTACCAGCGGAGGGCCACCTAAAAAAGAGTAAGCCAATTTGTCAATCATCACCGATTGACAGGCCATGAAAACGATGTAGGCGCCTCCTGCCGTATTGCCGCCGGTGCTCATGGTGATCTGTTTAAGCCCCATTGCCGACATTCGGGCCATATTGTA
>JAFDCA010000202.1 GCA_019313025.1 Deltaproteobacteria bacterium | reverse complement strand
TCCTGGACAATGGCCAATATAGCCTTTCGAAGGTCGTTTCCGCTGTTGGTAATCAGCGTGAATTTAAAGGGTTTGCCGTTTTTTTCAAGCCGGCCGGTCTTGTTTCGTTTCCAACCGGCTGCTTCCAGCAGCGTGAGTGCGCCATTAGGATCGTAGGCAAGCGGCTTGATGGTGTGATTGTAATAGTCGGTCTGTTTGACAAACGGTCCGGTAATCCGTTCGCCCTGGCCGTAAAGCACATACTTAATGATTTTTTCAATGTCGATGGCCATACCAAGGGCCTTTCTTATTCGGGGGTCGTCAAAGGGTTGGCGTCTGATGTTATAACCGATATAGGTGTATCCAAAAGCAACCCCGGAAAAATTCTGGAACCGCGGATCTTTTTCCAGGCGTTTGACCTGATGGGGTTGAACGCCATAACTGTCGATGGTACCGGCATAAAATTCCATTTCCTGGGTCAGAAGATCGGGAATAATACGAAAGACATACCGTTGATAATTGGGCGGCCCTTCCCAGTAATCATCAAAACTATCCAAAATGATGTACTGATCCGATTTCCAATGGTTAAATTTAAAAGGCCCGCACCCAACAGGATTCCGGTTGAAGGTGCTCTGGCGAATGGAAAACGTTTTCGAATCTTTTCCGAGTTGACGGGCTTCTTTTTCCAGTGCGTTTGCATTGAGCAAATGTTCCGGAAGAATTCCCATGCCCCAGGTTCCGATGGCCGGGGAGTAGAGCCGCTTGTAAACGATTTTGACAGTCAACGGATCGATCACCTCGACGGTTTTCACCGGTTCGTAATCGGAGATTCGCGGCGATAACTTTTTGGGGTTCATGATGGCTTCGTATGTGAACCGGACATCTTCGGCAGACACCGTGTGGCCGTCGTGAAACTTTACCCCGGGCCTTAAGCGAAACAAAAGAATCGGATTGTGTTCAAAGTCCGGCATCAGTTCTCCGGCCAATGTCGCCCATTGCTTTTTGGAAAGCTGGGACTCGCTTGTCATGTAATCTTGGCCGTGAAAAGATTCAAAATAATCTTTCCCCAGAAGATGGGAAAGGTTTTGGAAAAGATCCTGGTCCACGGTATTTAAAACCAGCTTGATCCTTGGGGGCGCTGACACCCGGATTTCAATGGTTTTCTCTTTGTCGGCATCTGAATCCTTGAACGATTTTGTCACCGTAAACGTTCTGGATGGAAGGACGGAAATGCCCGTGATGCGGTCTAGAGAATCCTTGAGATTCGGGTCTTTTATAGGGGTTGTTTTTTGGTCGTTTTGAATGAACTCTACCAGGGAGTGTGGATTGGCTTTGCCAAGTCCCGGTATACGGCCCGATGGGTTGACATAAAAGAAGGCTTCTTCAAAAATTTCCCATGATTCGGCCAACCGTCCTCTGAAGCGAAGTTCCTCGTCCCGGTCGATAAGACCCTCGAATACCAAGTCATTGATACTGCTGCTGGCGGAATCTGCCGAAAGAATGGGGTTTAAGAGGCTTGCATCACCGATGGATCCCGAAATGTATTCGTTAAGGCGCGCAGGGTTTCCCTTTGTCTGCTGTTCGTATGTGGGCACCCAGAAATAAGACTGAAGCAGAACAATAATCAAAAGTATGGGAGCGAAAATAAGGACACGTCTGATGGTCATTACAAATCTACACTAACCAAATGTTTTTAAAGGATAAATATAAGTGAGACCTAAACATATGAAATTCGGGTTTTCGAGTCAAGCGAAAAGGACATATAGAACGGGGACAAAGACAAAGAAAAAATCTAATCGCTTGACTAAATCAATCGATTGATTATATGTGTGTTATTCAAAAAGGGAGAATAAAAATGTTCGGGAATAAAATTAAGACATCGTCAAAAACAACTTACAGTCTCAATGCTCATGGTCGTCTTCTCGAAGCCGGCGTGGATGTTTTTGGGAAGCACGGATTTGATGCGGCAACCACTCGGATGATCGCCAAGAAAGCCGACGTTAACCTAGCCGCCATTCCCTATTATTTCAACGGCAAGGAAGGCTTGTATCGTGCGGTGGTCGCATATATTGTCGGCAAGCTTGAATCCCAAGTGAAGTCAACGCTGATTGAAATAGAGGGGCGAGCGGCTGAAGGACATGTGAACAGTGAAGAGGCTCTTGTTTTGCTGGAAAACCTTTTGGAAAAAATGATCAATTTTATGGTGGGTTCAACCGAGGCTCCCCGTTTCGCGCGGATCGTTCTGCGGGAGCAGCTATATCCTTCATCGGCCTATGATATTATTTTTAAGCGCATTATGGCCCCCATAATCAATGCGGTTGCCAAAATGGTGGAAACGGCCACAGGAACGATGTCTTCCCGTGTCTCCAGCCTTCGTGCCTTGACCTTGATCGGACAGATCATCGTGTTTCGAGTGGCCCGTGAAACGGCAGTTCGAGCCTTGGGATTGGAGGGATACAGCTTCGATGAAACCGCTGAGATCCGTGGTGTGATTTTGGAACAGACCAGAGGCGTCATTAAGGCGATGTCATCGACAGGATAAATATAAAATCTAAATTGAGCGATGGTCAATCTTTTATGAAATGTAAGTCGAAGATACCAAAGATCTTCTAAATTTTTATCGCTCCGTTTAAAAAAAATAAGGGTGGGGTATCTACACAATGAAACCATTCATCAGAATTATCCTATTAGTTGTTCTTGTGTTGGCAGTGATTCTCGGGATTCGGTGGTTTTTAGACGGGAAAAATAACCGGTCCGCAACCGAAGTCAGAATCTATGGAAATGTCGATATTCGAAAAGCAGACCTTGCGTTTAACGAACAGGAGCGTATTGATCAGGTTTTGGTGGAAGAAGGCGACCGCGTTAAAGCAGGCCAGGCTCTGGCCCGACAGCAAACCAATCGTCTGGCTGCTCAGATCAAAGAAATAGAAGCTAAAATTGGCTCCCAGCAAGAAGTGGTCAAACGGCTTGAGGCCGGAACCCGCCAACAGGAGATCGAGCAGGCACGGGCCGAGGTGGCGGCTGCCAAAGCTAAGGTCCTCAATTCACTGCAGAATTTCAATCGCATCACCAAAACGTCAGGGGCTGGAGCTACAAGTCGACAGGCCTTGGATAATGCAAGAGCTCAGCTTGACATGGATCAGGCACAGCTCAAGGTCAAAGAAAAGGCGCTGAATCTTGCCCTGGAAGGCCCCAGAAAAGAAGATATTGTCGCGGCTAAAAACACACTGAAGGCCCTCGATGCGTCTCTTTTGTTATTAAAGATAAGACTCGAGGACAGGACCCTGACATCACCGGCGCCGGGTGTGATTCAGAATCGGATTCTGGAACCCGGAGAAATGGCAAGCCCAAACCGACCGGTTGTGACCTTGGCGTTGACCAACCCCAAATGGGTGCGGGCTTATGTACCGGAGCCGGATCTCGGCCGGGTCAATCTCGGTATGAAGGCCAAGGTCTTGAGTGATTCGTTTCCGGCCCAGACCTTTGATGGCTGGATCGGCTTTATTTCTCCTGTGGCCGAATTTACTCCCAAAAGCGTGGAGACCGAAGATTTACGGACAAAACTGGTATATGAAATGAGAGTTTTTGTTCATGATTCCAAGGATTTGCTTCGCCTTGGAATGCCGGTTACGGTGATCGTAGATCGCACCGCTTCGACGGATGATTCCCGTAATCGTCGCGTTGGGGCCCACAAAGCCGCCGAGCCATCCGGAGGGTAACAAGCGAAATGGCTGCTCAATCCCAAGCGCGGACCGCGGCCACAACAGATGTGGTGTTGACGGTTCGGAACCTGAAAAAGGAATTTTCTTCTAAAAAAGGGCCTGCGATTCAAGCCCTAAAGGGTCTTTCACTGGAAGCCCGCCACAGGCAGGTAACCGGACTTGTAGGGGCGGACGGTGCAGGAAAAACCACACTGATCCGTGTGGCTGCCGGCTTGATCGTGCCAACAGCCGGTACGGTTAACGTTTTGGGGTTTGACAGCGTGATCGATACCATCGAAATTCAGAGCCGCGTCGGTTATATGCCCCAGAAATTCGGCCTGTACCAGGATCTGACCGTGGAAGAAAACATGGATCTATATGCCGATCTTCAGGGGGTATCGCCATCCGAACGTAAGGATCGCTACCGTCGTTTGTTGCGGATGACCGGTCTTTCTCCCTTTACGCGGCGCAAGGCCGGTGCGCTTTCCGGTGGCATGAAGCAGAAACTGGGGCTGGCATGCTCCTTGATCAAGTCGCCGCAGATGCTGTTGCTGGACGAGCCAACGGTGGGCGTGGATCCGATATCGCGTCGGGAACTATGGAAAATCGTTTATGAGCTTGTGGAAAAAGATGGCATCGGGGTGTTGCTCTCAACAGCCTATCTGGACGAAGCGGAGCGGTGCGACCATGTGGTGGTGTTACATGAAGGCGAGAAGCTTGCCGAAGGAACACCTCGGTATTTCAAAGAAAGGGTAGAAAAAAGGGTTGCACTTGTAGACCCGTCACCGGGCATCAAGCCCCGTCGGATACAGACCCGTCTGGTGGGCAAAGCGCATATTATAGACGCCACCATCCGTTCCGGGAGAGTACGCGTGGTGGCTGACACGCACGGCATCCAAGCCGTGGCCGACGCATTGCCGGACAAGCCTTGGTTAACCGTCAAGAGTACTCCCTCGAACTTTGAAGATGCCTTTATGACGCTGATTCCACACCAGGAGAGCCGATTTCAAATCAATAACAATAAGGTGCCTTCCGACAAGATGATCCGGGATGAAGATGTGGTGGTAAAGACCCGGGCACTTCAGAAATCTTTCGGTGATTTCAAGGCGGTTAAAGGACTCACCTTCGAGGTGCGGCGCGGCGAAATTTTCGGTTTGCTCGGTCCCAACGGCGCCGGGAAAAGCACCACTTTTAGGATGCTATGCGGATTGTTGAATGTCAGCGCCGGCGAGATCAGCGTGGCTGGTTATGATTTGCGACATTCGACGTCCAGGGCCCGTGCACATCTGGGATACATGGCCCAACAGTTTTCCCTCTATGGCCAGCTCAGTGTCCAGGAAAATCTGAATTTTTTCGGGAAAGCCTATGGCCTTGGCGGAAATCGCCTACGGGTTCGGATAGAATGGGCTTTTGAAGAATTCGGTCTTGGCAAGTGGAAAGACAAGGCCGCCGGTCAATTGCCGGGAGGTTACAAGCAGCGCCTGGCCATGGCGGCGTCGCTTTTGCATGAGCCAGACATTCTTTTTCTCGACGAACCCACATCGGGCGTGGATCCTCTGGCTCGCCGAGAGTTCTGGCTCAGAATCAACAGTTTTGCCGAGCAAGGGGTGACCGTTGTAGTGACAACCCATTTTATGGAAGAATCCGAATACTGCGACCGGATGTTGATCATGTCTCAGGGAGAGAATCTTGCCATGGGAACACCCTCCGAAATCCGGGAGCTGGCCCGTTCGAAAGAAAATCCGGAACCGACCATCGAAGATGCGTTCATTGCCTTGGCCCAAGGAGACTTCATACCATCCGACGGACAGAATTTCATTGAAAATGGCGGAGGAAAAAAATGACCGGAGGCGCATTTTTTTTAATGCGTATG
>JAFDCA010000201.1 GCA_019313025.1 Deltaproteobacteria bacterium | reverse complement strand
GACTTTAAGGTAGGTGATCATCTCTATATTTTTAATCATCCCCTCTACAAGGTTTTTAAGCCCACCGGCGATTGGAGGGGAGAACATAGTCTGGTCTTCAATCTTGGCAATAGAAATATTAAAAGTCCGAAAGGATATCGCTTTGGCGGACATGGAATGGAGGGAACTTTATATCAGTTCTATAATGCGTTTCTTAAAAATTTAAAAACCTATTTTACAAGAGCATTTGTGATGGCACGTATTCATTTGAATCATATGAAATTCGGCGCATCAGGTCTCCCCGCGGGGTGCACCTTTCAAAAACAAGCCCATACATTGCAATTGGATGGCCAATCGCTACCAAGCGATATTTATAAGTATAATTATGAATTCTCTTATAAGAATTTTAAAAAAAACAGGAAGAGAAAATACCTTAAAGAGAAAGATTTCCTAATTATCCAGATGACGGCAGAGAATGCTTTTCTGATAAATGGCGAGAAAGATTTAAATGTCGTTGTGTCGCAGAATAAGGTGGTCAATCCTATTCCCTTTATCAGAGAATCCGTGGTTCCCGCCGGCGGGGATGTTTATGACCATCCTGAGTGGAAAATTGTTTACGAAGATGTGAATAACAATTTTCAATTTCAACCCGTATTCAAAAAAGTTAAGGGTAAGATTACCATTCGTCATATCAAACGCAGAGAGCTCTTTGAAGCTCCATTTAGATATATCGATCCGATTCAAAAAACTGTTCCTGTATCGCAGGCCAAAGTCGATCTTTCGGCCGCTTATAAAACTTTTTTGACAAGCAATGGCGCCATATAGATGATCCTAAAGCGATGGATAATCAGACAATAATAAAATATATTGACGCATTAATTGAGTTTCTCGAGCCATTGACCAGTGTTGTGAACAACCAAGACGAAGCCGAGGCGCTGCTTCTGGAGCTTGGATACATTGCACGCGTTGAGGTGACAGCTTTTGATGAACTCAGAGGCATCATTGAGAGCATTTATAGCATTATTTATTCAATCGACGAAATCGTCGATGATAATAAAGATAGCGATGTTCTACCGAAACTGATTGAGGCGGTTTTTACGCTGAAACAGCTTTTCAGTTCGATCGTTGGCTTTAAGAATAAGATTCAAAACAATTTCGCCGGCAGTCCTTTATTGAATCAGACCGATATTTTAGCCAGTATTACTCAAAAACTCATCGATTATCTCTTTATAAAATTTTTACAAAGAAATTATGGTACGGTCTATGCTTCTCTGTTGTTTTTAGGTCTTATTGAAGAGCAGGAAGTCGAGGATCCGGAAGACGGCTTTAACTCCGATTACATCAAACGGACGGTGAAGTGGAATACGATTACGAACCTGTTAAAGGACCCGGTAGATTCCATAAAGAGCAATTTCCTTACCGGCAACCACATCGAGTTTGATAAACTACTGTATATCATCAATGAAATAGGCGTCGTGACCGGACTGCGAACGGATTATACGGATCCGGAAATCACGCTGCTCGATACTTTCAATCAAAATAGTGATTTAACCGTATTATCGGATTTTGATGATTTAAACTCCCTTTATGTTCCGATCTATGAATCGGAAACGACAGAGCTTGCCATAGATATTTACACTATCATGGATACCAATACCAGCCAGTATACCGGATTAGGGGTAGGCGTAAAGCTTGGGGGGGAAGTTGAGATTGATATCACCGATCTATTAAAACTGATCGTCAAATTTAGCAGCAGTCTCCAGGATAGTATTGGTTTTTCGATCGATTCATCCGGTAACTTCCGATTCATAAATAATTTGTTTCAAAGTCCGCAAGATATTGCTTCTGACGCGAATTTCAAGGTTAAGATAAGCTTCGCTGCTGGTAGTGATGATCAGGTAGCACTTTTTATTGGGGATGAGCAAGGCAGTAGTTTCCAAATCGGAGGGGCGAAACTCAGCTTTGGAATTGACAAAAAAAACGAAACGAATCTTTTTATTGAAACTGAATTGTCCAACGGCAAAGTTGCTCTGGTGCCATCGGACCCGGACGGATTTATTTCAAAGATCCTTCCGGAAAAGGGGATTGAATCCAATTTTGATCTTGGCATCGGTTTTTCGAGTAAGGAAGGTCTTTACTTTATCGGTACATCCGGACTCGAAATAAAATTGCCCGCACATTTCAACCTTGGCGTCATTGAAATTCTGAGTTTGACCTTCGGCGTTTACTTCAAAGATGAAAATATACCGGTTACCCTTGGTGGTAGCTTTGCAGCCAATCTCGGCCCTTTGGCGGCCACAGTTGAAAACATCGGTCTGAAACTGAATTTTGAGGTCACCAATAATAATGATGGCAATCTCGGCCCTTTGGATCTCTCTCTCGGCTTTAAGCCGCCCAATGGTGTTGGCTTGGTTCTCGACGCGGGCGTCGTTAAAGGCGGCGGCTATTTATACTTCGATTTTGAGGACGAAGAGTATGCCGGCGCTTTAGAGCTGACAGTCAGCGACTTTTTATCCTTAAAAGCCATTGGCCTCATCACCACGAAGATGCCCGACGGCTCCAAAGGATTCTCCCTGGTCATTATCATCACGGCCGAATTTACCATTCAATTGGGATATGGATTCGTATTTCTGGGTGCCGGTGGCCTGCTGGGGCTGCATCGGACGATGAAGCTGGAGCCATTGGCCGAAGGGGTGCGCACCGGCGCAACGGCCAATATCTTATTTCCGACAAATATTGTTGAGAATGCCCCAAAGATCATAAGCGATATTCGAATCTTTTTTCCCGTAGAACTGGGCAAATTTCTCATCGGCCCCATGGCCAAATTGGGTTGGGGCACCCCAACACTCATTAGCCTTTCACTCGGCATTATCATCGAGATTCGCGTTTCGAATGGCGCTGGCATTGAGCGCATTGCCATTCTGGGTGTTTTGAAATGTATCCTGCCTGATGAAAAAGCCGCCCTGCTTGTTTTACAAGTCAACTTTATCGGGGCGATCGACTTTCAAAAGAAGCACGCCTATTTCTTTGCTTCGATATTCGAATCGCGGGTGCTCTCTATCACCATCGAGGGTGAAATGGGCGTTTTGGTTGCATGGGGGGATGATGCGAATTTTGTCGTAAGCGTAGGGGGATTTCATCCCCGGTTTAATCCCCCCCCACTTCCGTTTCCAGTCCCTAAACGCGTGGCATTGAATATACTCAATGAATCGTGGGGTAAAATACGTGCTCAGGGTTATTTTGCCGTAACTACCAATACGGTTCAGTTCGGCAACAAGATCGAAATTTATTTCGGGATGAGCGATTTCAAGATTGAAGGGCATCTTGCATTTGATGCCTTATTTCAGTTTAACCCGTTTTATTTTATCGTCGAAATATCCGGAAAAGTTTCACTTAAAGTCTTTGGATTCGATTTGTTCACGATCAGCCTGAAATTCTCGCTGGAAGGGACTTCTCCCTGGCGTGCAAAAGGTTATGGTAAATTAAAGATTCTATTTTTCAGCTTCAAGGCTAAATTCGATAAAACCTGGGGTAAAAAAGAAGACACCAAGCTGCCGCCCGTCTCAATTGTCGATTTACTCCAAGAACAGCTGAAAAACACCAAAAACTGGCAGTCCATTGCGCCCGATTCCAATAATCTGCTGGTGACCCTGCGCGAATTGCACGAGCCCGCAGAAGACGATGAAGATCCACTGGTGCTTCACCCCATCGGAAAACTCAGGGCCAGCCAACGCGCTATCCCGCTGGAAATCCGAATTGACAAAGTTGGCAGTCAGAAACCGAATGATGCCAATAAGCTAGAACTCGAAGCCACAGGCTCTTTTGTGGCGGTTGCAAAACATAAGGAGAATTTTGCACGGGCCCAATTTCAAGATATGAAAGATAGTAAAAAATTAAGCAGCCCGGCATATGAAAAGGAAGTCGGCGGCCTTGATCTTTCCGTGTCGGATGACCAATTCAAATTTGGAAGAATTGCGGTGCGACATGTCCGCTATGAACTTATCACGATCGATACCGCTTATAAACGATTCAAGAAAAGGTTTTTTGCCTGGTTGCCAGTATTATTTGCACACTTTTTTGCCAATAATGCCGTTCACAAGTCATCCATTTCACACAAACTTAAAAGAGAGCTCCAGCCATTTGATGAAAAAATAAAAATTTATAGCGGCGCTTATACGGTAGCGAATAACAAAGACAACAAACCGATAAATAAGAAGGCCACGAACTTCACAAGCTTCGCCAGTGCCGAAGAGTTCATGAATGAACAAATCGCTAAACAGCAGGAAATGGCCGAAAATATACATGTAATTCCAAACAACGAAGTGAATTTGGCCGCATGAGTAAAATACTATCTTCATATTCCTTTCTGCCTTGGCTACGGATAGGCATATCGAACCAGATCAGCGCCGATGACAAGGACCCCGCTGTCAAACTCAGGGCGCCGATCGATGTAGACCTGACCATAAAGGCGGATGGACAAACGGTTAACCCGCCGATAACACAAAAAGTGGGGTTGTACGGACCGGCCGATATTGTCGGAATCGATTCAAAGGCCATCGTCAGGACTGATCCACGCGACTGGATTACCAACTTCGAGCCCAACTACCTGGCTTCGATTGAGTTTTATGATGAAGACTTTCCGTGGCGTTACACCCCGGCGAAACCGGACAACAAAGACAGGTTAAGGCCATGGCTCAGCCTGGTCGTGCTGAAAGATGGCGAATTCGACAATGGAAAAAACATGACGGATCGCCCACTGCCGTACATTGAAATTAAAGAGAATGCGGCCGATCTGTTCCCGCCGGCCGATCAGCTCTGGGCATGGTCCCATGTCCATGTCGATGCCGATCTCATAGAGGATGATAAGCCCAATCCAGAGGATCCTGCCAATCCCATCCAAAGGGTTGTTCCCGATATCAATGACGCTTCAATGATCGATAAAATAAAAGCGGAATATCAATCCGTCTACAAAAAGGACCCTGATGCCGCATATTCCCGGATTATGTGCCCACGCCGTTTGGAGGCAAATACCGGCTATCATGCCTTTTTGATCCCCACCTTTGAAAGCGGACGACTTGCAGGTTTGGGCCTTGATGTGGAGAGTCATTTTGAGGCCGAAAACAGTCCTTTGTATGCGACCTTTTCAGCCTGGGAAAATTACCAGGACAAGCAGGAGGCGACG
>JAFDCA010000200.1 GCA_019313025.1 Deltaproteobacteria bacterium | reverse complement strand
TTTGCTATAAGAAATCAGGTCCTTGATCATTGCCGTAGCACGCTCGGAATGTGTGCGGCCAAGAACATTTCCGCAGGTTACCGGGACCTGGCCGGCTTTAATAACACCACTTTTGATGGCATCATCCAGGTCATGATTCAGGTAAGCCATAATGTCGGCAATTCGAACGATGTTTCCTTCAACGGTACATGCCATTTCGGCGGGATCATCGGGAATAATCTTTCCATATCCTTTGGAATGCTTTAGAATCCCGTCTCGAACCTCATACGTAAGATTCAGACCTTTACCGTTTTGTTCCAAAATATCAACAATGCGTAAACTCTGTTTATGATGTGAAAAATCGGGTGAATAAATTTCTTTCAGTGCCATTTCCCCACCGTGGCCAAAAGGTGGATGACCGAGATCATGAGCAAGGGCAATGGCTTCAACAAGATCCTCGTTCAAGCGCATGGCCCGTGCTATGGTTCTTGCAATTTCAGCCACTTCTAATGTATGCGTTAGGCGGGTTCGATAATGATCTCCCATGGGAGACAGAAAAACCTGCGTTTTGCGTTTTAACCGCCTGAAAGCGCTTGAGTAAACAATTCGATCACGATCCAGCTGAAATGCTGTGCGAACAGGGCAGGGCTTTTCGTCTCTCTGGCGGCCTTTCGATTTTGAACTTAAACATCCAAAAGGGGCGATAAAGCCTTTTTCCCGTTTTTCGAAATCTTCACGTATTGACATATGATAGAATGAATAACCTATAATTAACAGAATTTATAAAAAACCTGGGTCATCGGATATTTATTTTTTGCCGATATTTTTATATCATCATCGCCACTGAACCATAATTGTTAAGGCGAATTTATTCATATGCCAAATCAATTGTAAAGACTTATTTAGACTTTTAGATAACGGCAAGGTTGTATCGGTCCGTTTTTAGTATTATACTTTACAACGTTAAGACAAATCATTACTCTTGGCGGCGATATGCAAGGACATCATCTCATACTCGGCGAACTCGTCGACTTTATTACAGGTGAAACACTCGCTGATACCCATGATGAAAGGTATCGTCAGAAGCTGGCCCGTATGCTCGTGAACCAAAAAGGGTTAAAAAAAAAAGAGATTAAACCCCGTCGCGTACTCCGAATATCAGCTGGAGAAAAACGTGCGATTATTAAGGTCGATTTTGAGATTCATGTTTCAGGTAAAATTGGTATGATCATCAAATACGGTCCGGGTTCCTTGGTCACCCGACAGCGGCCCGCGCTGGCGGTATCCAGACTTGTGGCACCGTACCAGATTCCCATCGTTGTCGTGACAAACGGTGAGGACGCAGATATTCTAGAGGGAAAAACCGGTGAGGTGATTGTCAAGGGTCTCCAATCGATACCGTCCAAGGGAGATGTCATTGAAAAGCTAACCGCAACGAATCTTCGCCGGATCTCTGCCGAACAGGCAGAAATCGAGTCGAGAATCGTCTATACATATGAAGTCGACGGCAGTTGTCCGTGTGATGATACCATATGCAGATTATAACGATGAACTTACGGAGGAGTCCGAAAATTCACCACATTTTTTATGATATGCCGTCTTTGAAATCAGGACAGAACAAGTTTCAAATGCCTAAAGTGGGCTAAAGTTAATAAGGATTGTTTTGGATAATTTTATCTGAATGACAGCGCGTTAGCGCTTCCTCAACTTTAGGCACGCTTGTCCGCCTTCGTATTTTGGCGGATTAGATCACTTGTAACTTTAGACACTTATGTGAAGACAACGGCGGTCTCTCCAATCAATTGCATAATTTTTGAGGCAAATAATCATTTATGGACTATGAATATTTCATGAAAAAGGCACTGGATCAGGCCCAAAAAGCCCTTGCGGCTGGAGAGTTTCCAGTGGGTTGCGTCTTGGTCTATCAAGACAGAATTCTGGTTAGCACTTTCCGTAGCGGCACCAGCGCTGGATTTGGCAATGAAGTTGACCATGCTGAAATGGTCGCATTGAGGCATCTTGTCAATCTCAAAGAAACTATCGATAACAGACAAGTTACCCTGTTTAGCACCATGGAACCATGTTTGATGTGTCTGGGCGCCCTTTTATTGAGTGGCATCGGCGAAGTTGTCTACGCCTATGAAGATGTAATGGGTGGTGGTACGGGCTGTAATCTGAGCAACCTTACACCTTTGTATCGAAATCAAAAGATCTCCTTGGTGCCCCATATTTTACGTCAACAAAGCCTGGCGCTTTTCAAAGCCTTTTTCCAGAATCCGAAAAACGCATATTGGAAGGGAAGCCTTTTGGCCGAATATACCCTCCAGCAGTCATAACAACCCAACTGGCACAATTGTGATTGCCAATAATATGTTGCCTTTCGGAAAATACAATGGTACGGCTTCTGTTTATTTTCTTGCATTTTTTTCTTGCTTTTATTAATATTGTTATATATTTCAGATTTCACTTCCGAACGAGTGATGTGTAATCTGTGATCTTCAGGAATGTAGAACTGGAATACATTTTTTGGTTTCGTTCCATGGCATGAAAACGTCAACAAATTATAGCTTAAGGAGGTGTGGGTATAGCTATTTCGAAACGCA
>JAFDCA010000199.1 GCA_019313025.1 Deltaproteobacteria bacterium | reverse complement strand
TGTATTGATATCAGACCGGTCAAGAAAAAGCACGTTTCCGCTGAAGTTTTTCATGGTGACCCCTTGTATAATTCGGAATTTATAATGTAACCGTTAATGGCTGTGGCTGCGGCTGTCGCAGGACTGACCAGGTGAACCATCCCGCCCTTACCCATGCGGCCGTTAAAATTTCTGTTGGTTGTGGATGCACAGACTTCGCCCTCTGCCAGAACGCCGTTGCTCATTCCCAGACAAGCCCCGCAGGTGGGATTCGTGACACAAAATCCGGCATCCATAAATATTTTCAGTATACCTTCTTCCATTGCCTGACGAAAAACCTTGGGTGTTGCCGGAGATACAATGCCCCTTACCGAATCTCTGATTGTTTTCCCTTTGAGCACCTGTGCCGCCACCCTGAGGTCTTCGATTCTTCCGTTGGTGCAGGATCCGATATAGACCTGGTCAACTTTGGTGGATGACATCTCTTTCACAGGTTTGACCTGATCAGGTTTATAGCCAAAAGTTACCATGGGTTCGAGGCGACTGATATCGTGTTCCATCACTTGTTCGTATTGGGCATCGGGATCTGAACAGAATTGACGATAGTGATTCAAAGCGTCCTGTTTATCGGCATATTCGTCTTTTATAAATTCCCAAAGATATTCAACGGTTTTCATATCCGGCCAACATATGCCCGAGGTCCCTCCAGCTTCAACCGCCATGTTGCAGAGCGTCATTCTTGATTCCATACTCATGGCTTCAACCACCGGCCCGGTAAATTCAAGCACTTTGTTGGTGGCACCGTTTACTCCTAAACGGCTGATAACGGAAAGGATGACATCCTTGGCATAAACCCCATTCGGCAAGGTGCCTGTGACATCTATTTTCATGGTTGACGGATAACGAAACGTGCAGACGCCTTTTAAAATTCCGACTTCAAGATCCGTTGTCCCGACGCCGGCGGCAAATACGCCGAATGCACCATGGGTGCAGGTATGGGAATCTCCCATGATTACCGTATAGCCCGGTCGTACGAATCCTTTTTCAGGAAAAAGCACATGACAGATGCCATTTCTACCGATATCGAAAAAATCCAGGATATGGTGTCGGCGAGCCCACTCCCTGAGAATTTTTCCCTGCATGGCGGTTTTCGAATCCTTTGCCGGTGACACATGATCGATGACGACCTTGATTTTATCGGGATCAAATACCCTGTCTTTGCCTCGGCTCACGAGATCATTGATGGCGATGGGGGTCGTGATTTCATGACAGAAGACCGCATCCAGTCGAATCACAAAAATACCTTCCGCAGGCATGTCAACCCTGTGAGTGTCAAAAATTTTTTCTGCAATAGTCTTGCCCATAACTCTCCCTTAATTCGAACAAGTGAAAAACAAACTGGATAACACTTAATGCATTGCCGCTTCATACATAATTAAATTTTTGCTGAAAGAACTCATGAAAAAGGGCTTGTAATGAAAAAACCTATCCGGGTTATTTATAAAAGTTTCTGCTTCGACAGGAAGTTTCATCCATATCGATAAGTCGTCAATGGCCCTTTCAAAACAATCCCTAATTCACCCTGGCAGCCTCCAGCCAAAAATTTAATCATACATGAAGGTCTTTACCATTTTTATCAAACTTTAGCTCACTTTTAATTTCTAATCGGTATCCGACCTTAAAACCGAGAGAAACGCCGACTGTGGAATCATGACCTTTCCCACCATTTTCATTCGTTTTTTACCCTTTTTTTGCTTTTCCAGCAGTTTTCGTTTTCGTGTGACATCGCCGCCATAGCATTTTGCGGTGACATCTTTTCTAAATGCTGAAATGGTCGTTCGGGCAATGATATTTCCGCCGATAGCCCCTTGAATGGCTATTTTAAACATTTGCCTGGGGATTTCATCCCGGAGTCTCTCGCAGGCACGTCTGGCACGCTCCACAGCCCGATCCCGGTGAACGAGCTGTGAAAGCGCATCAACCCGCTCACCGTTGATCAATATGTCCAGTTTGACCAGGTCGGTCTTTCTAAAATCAATAAGTTCGTAATCAAAGGATCCGTATCCCTGGGTG
Organism: Deltaproteobacteria bacterium; assembly: GCA_019313025.1. The sequence continues at coordinate 2,744 of JAFDCA010000199.1, read as the reverse complement.
ACAGATTTGAGCTTGTCATAAAAATCGTAAATGACTTCTGCCAGTGGAAGTTCAAATATCATTTCCAGACGATTGCTGGTTAAGTATTGATATGTTTTGTTAATTCCTCTGTGATCCAGGCACAGCTTCATAACGGCGCCCATGTATCGGTCTGGAATAATGATTCCCGCACGGATAAACGGCTCTTTTGTGTATTCGATAATTGTCGGGTCCGGATACAATGCCGGATTGTCAATGATCTTAGTGGTCTGATCTTTCATGACGAGTTGGTATTGAACCGAAGGTGCTGTCAATATCAATGAAAGGTCATATTCTCGTTCAAGACGCTCCTGAACAACTTCAAGGTGAAGGAGTCCTAAGAAACCGCAACGAAACCCAAAACCCAAAGCCACCGATGTGTCTTTTTCATAAATAAGGGACGCATCATTGAGTTTCAGCTTTTCCAAACCTGCCGTGAGTTCTTCGTAACCGTCCGAAGCCACCGGATAGATGGAAGAAAAAACCACCGGTTTTGCTTCCTTAAACCCCGGCATAGGGGTTTTGCAGGGATTGTTTTTGAGTGTGATGGTCTCTCCGCAACGGGTATCGCTAACGGTCTTTATTCCCGCAATAATATAGCCGACCTGTCCTGCTGAAAGACTTTCTCGGGGCACGCGCTTGATCTGAAATATTCCGACTTCCTCAACCTTATAAACGGCCTTGTTGGACATAAACATAATGATATCTTTTGGTTTTACTTTTCCCTCCAAAATTCGAATATGAACGACGGTTCCCCGGAAAGAGTCATAGTGGGAATCAAAAATCAATGCTTTGAGGGGTAATTCAGGATCACCGGATGGCGGTGGGAGACGATTCACAATTCCTTCCAGCACGTCTTCAATGCCGATCCCTTCCTTTGCCGATGTCAGTATCGCTGTTTCAGGATCAAGGCCCAAGTCGTCTTTAATCTGCTGTTTGACCCGATCAATATCGGCTGAAGGAAGATCAATTTTGTTGATTATCGGAATGATTTCAAGATCGTGTTCAAGGGCCAGGTAGAGGTTTGCAAGGGTTTGGGCCTCGACACCCTGACTGGCATCGATGAGAAGCAAAACGCCCTCACAAGATGCCAGCGCCCGTGACACTTCATAAGTAAAATCCACATGCCCAGGTGTGTCTATCAGATTCAGAGAATAGGATTGTTTGTCCTTGGCCGAATACGGAAGACAGATGGAATGGCTTTTAATGGTGATACCCCGTTCCCGTTCAATGTCCATGCTGTCCAATATCTGATCTATAAAATCTCGATCAAGGACCACATTGGTCATCTGGATCAGGCGATCGGAAAGCGTTGATTTGCCATGATCAATATGGGCGACTATGCTAAAATTTCGTATGTTTTTCATTTTAGTTGCAAGGTATCTTTCTACATTTACCATCGGTCAAAAGCCTGTTGACACCATTTTTCTTTCACGTTATGTTTAAAACTTCCATAAGTTTTCATATATTCGCGGCACTTTATCAAGGAGCAATTTTTTATCAAAATGACAATAAACATGTCAAGCCTGACAACAGACGTGCCGATATATCTATTTAAATTAAAAAAGTTAGGATGAGCTGTCGATGGGTGAACACATTTTAATTGTTGAAGATGATGCTGCCATTAGAAACTCCATACATGAATTCTTAACAAAATCAGACTTTAAAACCTTCTCCGCACCCAGTGCGGAAGAGGCGTTTGAAATAATAAAATCAGAAAATATTCAAATCGTCATAACCGATATTTTGCTTCCCGGCAAGGATGGTCTTCAACTTACATCTCAAATCAAACAAGATTACGATATCGATGTCATTGTAATGACGGGTTACAGCGAGAATTATTCATATGAAGAAGCCATCAATAAGGGGGCCAGCGATCTTGTTTTCAAGCCGTTTCGTTTTGAAGAACTGTTACTGAGATTGAAAAGGGTTTTAAAAGAAAGACGACTCACCAAGGAACGCAACCGTATTCTCAGCAAGCTTGAAAACCTTGCCATAACAGATGGCCTCACCAAATTATACAATTTAAGACATTTTTATCATTTGCTGGAAATAGAGATCGATCGCTGTCGCCGTTATGGCCACCCCCTTGCGCTTTTGCTTTTAGATATTGACAAATTTAAAGTGTATAACGATACATACGGTCATCTTGAAGGCGACAAGGTTCTGGTTAGAATCGGACAGATCATCCGGTCGTGTCTTAGAACAATGGATTCCGCATTCAGGTATGGCGGTGAAGAGTTTACGGTTATTCTCCCGGAGACCACTGCAAGAGAGGCCAATAATGTTGCCAACAGGATTAGAACCGCCGTGGAATTCGAAAACTTTTTCCCGGAACCCGGAAATGTTGTCGCCGTCACCATCAGCATTGGCGTGACGGAATATTATAATAAAGAATCGTTATCAGCATTTATCAAGAGAGCGGATCAGGCTATGTATCTTTCAAAGGAAAAAGGCCGAAACGCTATTTCATCCCTGTTTGCTGAAAGTTCTTAACCCCGGATCCCCCCTCTTTTTTTGTTTTTTCAAGACAATGTGTAACCTCCTTAGAATCTTGTTTGGAACAAAAATTATCTAACAACGTTTTATCGTGTTGTGTTTCGATTATAGCAGTTGCCAAAAATATGTTCCGATTGAATGAATAACGGTCACGATTTACCGTAAGCCGCCGGATGATTTCGTTGAGGTCGGGAAGCTGTGTGAGCACATTAGAGCGCGTTAAAGAG
>JAFDCA010000198.1 GCA_019313025.1 Deltaproteobacteria bacterium | reverse complement strand
TCCTGCTATCGTTTTATCGGTATTTGCTATCGTAAAAATAAAGATGATTGCAGCCGTTGCTAAGATTATTTTGTAACAAGACATAGTTCTCCATCCTTTAGTTATTAAATGTTTATTGAGCAAATTACGCCAAGTCACGATACTTAAAAAGCTTAACAGATGGATTGCCTTTATGACATCTCTTCAATGGCCTTGTTTGAAAAACTAAATATCAACGAACGATGATCATTCCGCCTTTCCTGGGTCTAGGAATCAAAGATTGGTTTAGTATTATTTGATCCTTTAGTAATTTTATGTGCAGATCTTGTGCCAAAACTATAGATAGAATAAATATCTGCAAACATGTTTTTTTAACCTGCATAAATTAATAGATTTTTTTCCTCTTTCAATTTTTTTAATTTCCTTCTGGAAATAGTATATATTTCTAAAAAATGTAAAGTTAGTTGCTATTTTTAACAGAAAGATGTTTATTTAGTAGACATTCCAAAATTTATAAAATTAGAGATTGGGGAGAGAGAGTTTTTAGGTGGGTTGTAGTTGATGTGAAGACCGTAAAAACTTCTCTGCTTGTTTAGTGTGGACTATTGGCCAGAAAAAACCGTGATCGGCAGTTTAATCCCATCATCATAAAATAATTTAGGGCATGGGCATGGGTTTGCCAATAAGGTAGGAGGCGATATATAGAAATTATAAAGGGTTGAACATTGGGATGCCGGGGTAACGATTTCTTGCCTGGTAGCAGATCAATTAAGGATCCGCACCGATAACTTCTGAAATCACGGGCGCAGGCAATGCAATGGGGCTGATTCCGTCACTGGATGTTGTCCTTGCAAAAAAACGCACTTTTTTGCGATGGTTAAGTGTTTTTTTTGACAGGGGCCTCTTAATGGGTGCCATAACTTTTAAATCGATGATTATCGAAACCTATGACGATATGTTATGGTTATCTCAATGAAATTAAGCTGCCTTGATCTTTACACAGATATCAAAGACAGGGCCATTTCTGACCCCGCCTTTGATTTGACATCGAAGATTGAACCACACTTATTAATTTGCGATGATCAATGTTTATTCCGGCAATTTTAAATTGTGGTTCGCACTTAATCTGACATTAGCTTATTGTCATCGTGATCAGGATCATTTGGCGTTCAGAGCCTCTCATTTCATTCCTAAGGATCGCCCTTACCGGTGAAACGGATTAGGTTGGTTTAAAGGAAAATTTTTTGACTCCCAACAGGATATTAAAACCCCCGTCGGGAGCAAGGTAGGCATATTTTGAGTGGTTTCCTCATTATATCCAAACCTAATAATTAAGGTTTGTTCGGCGGCTATTTTATAGCACGGGCATCTTTAAGCAAACGAAGTATCTCAGGTTGTGCTATGCATTCTGCTATAAACAATGCGGTAATACCCCCATTGTTCTTCACATTAACATTGGCTCTATTTTCCACTAGGGCTTGTACGATCTCGATATGCCCTCGATACACCGCTTTCATTAAGGCAGTCCATCCATAAAAATCTTTGGCATTGAGAGTCGCTCCATTATCAATAAGAACTTTGACAATCTCAGTATGTCCGTTATCTGCCGCCCACATCAGTGGAGAGCATCCCTTAATACATTGGGAATTAATGAGAGCTCCTTTCTCAAGCAAGGTTTTTACACATTCAATGTGTCCGAATTTTGCAGCACAAATCAATGGTGTATTGCCCGCAAGGCTTGCTGAATTCACATCTGCGCCACTTGCAATCAATGCATTTACATTGTTGATGTCACCATTAGTCGCAGCTTCCATCAATTGCTGATCCAAACCGGATGATTGAGCAATAGTTGGGATTAAAAGAAATAAGATTGCTAATATGCCATATATTCCAATAGTCTTTTTCCCGTTGGTTTTATTTTGCTTAGACACAAAGACCTCCTTTCAGCATCCTCTTTAAGGTTAAAGAGTGACAGAATCTGAAACTGGTTTTAGTCAGGGGATTAACTGCTCGGAATCATGTGAGGTTCAGCATCAACTCCCAGGATGAGAAGAGCTAATCGGAGTAGATAGAATTGAGAGATTCGGTTCTGATATCGATTCTGTTGAAAAAAAATTATACCTTTCTCATATCGAAAAAGAATTAAGTTGTCAAGCATTGAATAGAAGTCACTACATCGTAGCAATTTATAGAGCAACTCTCGGGTTGTGCTGTCTGGCCATACATGAAATATCAAATGATTGCAGATAGCTACTGGCTGTCATTAACCATAATTAAGATTTTCGCCGATGCAGGTGTAAAGCATCCGATCATCGTTGCCGCTTGAATTGTTGATTAAAAATATAAAAACTCGATGATGGCCTTACGCTACACCGGAGTTGAAGAATCGGAATAAATGACCATCCGGAGGCTGTTATTGCGGTTCTGGGATGGTCGGCGGGGTGGGACAAAGAGGTATGTCCAATATTCAAAGGCTATTTTTTAGATTGAAATCGTATCCAGATTGGCCTTTCTAAATGAGTTCTGTGCCCATTTTTGAGAAACATCGAATCATAACTATCAGCCGCACATTTTGTTACCCATTTCGGTTTATCGTCTCATTACCTATGGTAAATAATTAAGGCTGTCTTCTTCGTTGCTCGATGATTCTGCCAGGTTTACCCGGGGATGGTTGTATTGAAACGCTTAGTCTCAATTATTGTCGGAACATCGATAATGCTGTCGGGATTGGCCCCGGCTTTCGGATTTAGTTTGCTGAAACGTAAGACCCAATTTGTTAATAGGTGGCCCTATAGCTTCGGAGACAGATACATCTACGATAATGCTGGATCAGGTTGGAATTATGATAGTGCCAATAAAAACAACGGGTATCGATATCATCGAAGCAACCGCCACAATTATTACCGGCAAATACGGTTCAAGTATAACCACAAAAGGCCTCCAGCCGAAAAACTTGACAGGCTAATTAAACACCTTACAAGACATAGTTCTCCTCATAAAAAACTATTTCATGCCGTAAGACCCTACCATCATGATCGTATTCACAGATAAGGCATACCCGAGTATCCCCCCCATTCATTTCCCCGTCCATAAACTGATAAGCAAGACCGTCTTGGGTTCGATAAACTGATAAGTGAGCAGGGATTGGAAATAACTTGCAAAGGCCTGGCC
>JAFDCA010000197.1 GCA_019313025.1 Deltaproteobacteria bacterium | reverse complement strand
TGAAAGCATTAAATATAAATTGTTATTTTTAATGAAATATCTATAAGGTGAAAAATTTTATGAAGATCTACACCTATCCATCAACATCGGCCGAGAAAAAAATTGCATCCATCGTAAACCGCGGCATGGGCTTTAAAAAGAAAGACCAGCTTGCGGTCACGCGCATCATCGAGGATGTCCGAAAAAACAAAGACCAGGCGCTCATCAAATATACGAATCGATTCGATTCACCGAATCTAACCACAGCGTCCATTCGGGTAACACACCAAGAAATTGATGATGCCTCAAAACATGTAAACCGACCCTTTTTAAGAACATTAAATCGAGCAGTGGAACAAATCAAATCCTTCCATAAACAGCAATTATGCAAATCATGGATCGATACCCAAAGACCGGGTACGTTTTTGGGCCAGTTGATAAACCCTGTGGATGTGGCAGGAATTTATGTCCCTGGAGGAATGGGGGGTAAGACACCGCTGGTTTCGTCGATCCTCATGGGCGCTATTCCTGCAAAAGTAGCGGGCGTCAAGCACATTGTCATGGTAACGCCGCCTACTAAAAACGGCTTGGTTAATCCCCATCTTCTGGTTGCTGCTAAAAAGGTCGGAGTAGATGCTGTCTACAAGGTCGGAAGTGCCTGGGCCGTTGCTGCTTTGGCTTACGGTACTGAGACAATACCAAAAGTGGATGTAATTGTCGGCCCTGGAAATATTTATGTTACCATTGCCAAGAAAATCGTCGCTGGAATCGTGGGTGTTGATATGATTGCAGGCCCCAGCGAAATACTTATTATCGCAGACAATACGTCAACCCCTGAATTTATTGCTGCGGATCTTCTTTCACAGGCAGAGCACGACATCTTGGCCTCTGCAATTTTGGTCACGGATTCCGGAGACACCGCCAAAGCAGTTGCCTCCGTTTTAAAGAGGCAGATTCAGGATCTTTCCCGCAAAGAGATTGCCCAAAAAGCACTATCCAGGTTTGGCGCCATACTGGTTGTGTCTGATATTGATACGGCCATTGAACTTTCAAACCAAATTGCGCCCGAACATCTTGAGCTTCAAATCAAAGATCCGTTGGCCTATGTCGGACAGATCCGTAATGCCGGAGCCGTATTTTTGGGTGATTATACACCAGAACCCATTGGTGATTATATCGCCGGCCCCAACCATGTTCTACCAACTGCCGGCACGGCAAGATTCTCTTCTGGTCTTTCAGTGGATACATTTATAAAAAAGACCAGTCTCATCCGTTATTCACAGGCAGCCTTTAATCGTGAAGCCGGCGATGTCATTCGACTTGCTGAAATAGAAGGTCTTGATGCCCATGCCAACTCTGTGAGAGTCAGGTTGGCCGGCCGCCGAAAATAGTCGCTTCTGACGTCCGGGTGGAATGGATACTTTTTATCCACAAGAATGATTCAATACGTCAAAATGGGTATTTTTTATCCACCCATAAACCAGATGACATATATGAAGTTAAAAGCTTTAAAGGAGAAATATCTTATCAAGTAAAATTTAATTCAACCCACTGCTTTAAAAACTTTTTTAGCATATTAAGGAGCCGGGTTTTGTTCAGAGATTATTTATGGCACACAGCTTGCATCTTTTTGCAGTATTTTATAGAATTAGAAAAATAACCATAAGGAGTCCAATAATGAATTTTTTTGTAAACAAACAATTTGTTCCGGAAAGAAAAATATTTTTCTTTGGAATGCTTCTGGCAGCCGTCATCTTATTTTCCGGCAGCTTTTATCCGCCGCAAAGTACGGCTGCAAAATCCGGCGAAACTTTTCTCCATCCTGAAAGCTTCTCTAACCTGGCTGAATCGGCCAGTCCAGCAGTGGTTAACATCAGGACAGTTAAGATCATCAAAGGGGGGGGGCGTGTTTTTCGTCACTTTAAGAAAGGTCCTTTTGGCGATGACGATCCCATGCGGGATTTTTTTGATCGTTTTTTCGATGAGGACCAAAAAAGGGATTTTAAGCAACGAAGCCTTGGCTCGGGTTTTATTATCGACAAGGACGGCTATATCGTAACCAATAATCATGTTATAGAAAATGCAGACAAGATCGTCGTAATATTAAATGACGAAAAAGAGTTCGAAGCCCAGATTGTCGGACGTGATAAAAATACAGACCTGGCATTGATCAAAATCGAGTCGAATCATAATCTTCCTGTCTTGCAATTCGGAGATTCCGATGCCTTAAAAGTCGGTCAGTGGGTAGTGGCCATCGGCAATCCTTTTGGCTTGGAGCAAACCGTCACAGCAGGAATTGTCAGCGCCAAAGGGCGGGTCATCGGGTAAGGACCTTATGATGATTTCATACAACCGATGCTTCCATCAATCCAGGAAATAGCGGCGGCCCGCTGCTCAATATGAAAGGTGAAGTTGTTGGAATAAACACAGCCATCGTCGCAGGTGGGCAGGGAATTGGATTTGCCATTCCGGTTAATCTTGCCAAAAACATCATTGCTCAGCTCAAAAGTTCCGGTGAGGTAACCCGCGGCTGGCTCGGCGTGGGTATTCAGGATATCAGCGAGGAAGTAGCAGAGTATTACGGCATAAAGGAAAAAAATGGCGTTTTGGTTACAGAAGTGTTTCCGGGCGACCCTGCCGATTTAGCAGGAATAAAACCTAAAGACATCATACTTTCAGTCAATGGAAAGGCGGTGGATAGTGCCAGACATCTCACAGGTATGATTGCAGATACCGGCGTCGGTGATAAAATTCAGATCAAAATCAATCGCGATGGCAAAACCCGAACCATTGATGTTAAAATAGCAAAAAGAGAGGATGCCAAAATTGCCGACAGAAGCACGCAAGAGAAAGAGCATGACCAGCTTGGGATACAAGTCTCTGAGATTACGCCTGAGACCGCGCGCCGCTTTAATCTGAAAGAAGACAAAGGTGTTATTGTGGTGGGTGTGGATCCGGAAAGCAAAGCAGCGGAAGCCGGGCTGCAGGTCCACGACATTATCAGGGAGGTCAACCATAAGGAAATAACCTCTGTGAGTGATCTTAATAAAGTGATTAATGAAATTCCGGAAGGAGAAACCATCAATCTTTTTATCCGGAGATTAAATCGAG
>JAFDCA010000196.1 GCA_019313025.1 Deltaproteobacteria bacterium | reverse complement strand
GGATGGAATGCAAATGGGGCCTAACATAGAGGAGACGCGACGTCTCGCAGAAGCTATTAATATCCCTGTTGTTGCCTCCGGTGGTGTCGCTACCATCAAAGACATTCAAAATCTTCTGCCCCTGGAAGCATCCGGCGTCACAGGGGTCATAACAGGTAAAGCACTGTACAGCGGAACATTGGATTTTAAAGAAGCGTTATCGGTAGGCAGGAAAAAATTCCTTGACAAATACAGCGTTGAGGATTAGATTTTTCTGTTAAACTCGGCAGGCATATGATCTTGGTACTTATAGCATTTCCCGGGGGCAATTTTAGAAAAACATGTAATTCCGGATACTTCAAATTTAGCTTATTAAATTGGCAAAACGTTGATTCCAAGGCCCTTCCGCTAACTATATTCTAACATCAAAAACCTGGTCCTCTGACCAGGATTCAATACTTTTACCTGTTTCATAGCAATGGAGGTTAGTGTTATTGGCAGGTTTTATCCCTGAAGATAAAATTTCAGAAATTAAGCATGCAGCTGAGATTGTGGATATCGTTTCAGAGGCCGTGCTTCTGAAAAAAGCAGGCAAAAACTACATCGGCCTTTGCCCGTTTCATACGGAAAAAACGCCGTCTTTTACGGTAAGCCCGGACAAACAGATATTCTACTGTTTTGGATGCGGCAGCGGGGGAAATGTTTTCAGTTTCATTATGAAACAGCAAGGGCTTTCATTTCCAGAAACTGCCCGGCGACTTGCCAAACGTTATGGTATCGATCTCCCGATCAAACCGCTTTCAGCGGATCAAAAAAAGAAGATCAGCGAAAGAGAAGGCCTGCTGGATATCAACCGACGTGCCATGGACTTTTTTCATCAGGCCTTGTGCCGCGAAACCGCAGGGCAAGCGGCGAGGTCATATCTTGTGCACAGGGGGATATCGCAAAAAACCATTGATGACTTTAAACTCGGATATGCACCTGATGGTTGGGATCTTCTCCTAAAATACTTTAACAGCCAACGAGTATCTCCCACTCTGATCGAAAAAAGCGGTCTGATTCTCCCTAGGAAAAATAACAACGGCTACTACGATCGCTTTCGGAATCGGATTATGTTTCCGATTATTGATGCCAACAATCAGGTAGTAGGATTCGGTGGCCGGGTGTTGGACGATTCTTTACCGAAATATCTCAATTCTCCGGAAACTCCGGTGTATAACAAGGGACGATCCCTCTACGGCATTCACCAGGCCAGAGAGAAATGTCGAACCGCCGGCACCGTATTTATTGTTGAAGGCTATCTGGACCTTTTGGCACTTTATCAGCATGGCATCGAAAATACCGTAGCTACCCTCGGGACTGCGTTGACTTCAGACCATGTGCGGCTGCTAACCCGATATGCTGGCCGTATGGTTCTGGTATATGATTCTGATGAAGCCGGAATCCGTTCCGCTCAACGTTGCATCGGCACCTTTTGGAAGGAGCATGTTGATTTTAGCAGACGGGATGTATTCAGCGAAGAAAAAGCAGATACCCATATTCTTGTTTTACCGGCCGGTCATGACCCGGATTCATACGTGTTTAAGCACGGACCGGAGGCGTTTCTGAAAGCTGCGTCCAAGGCACCGGGTATCATAACCTTTCTCATGAACCGTGCTGTTGATAAATACGGACTTTCCACCGAGGGGAAAATACGTATTGTTTCAGAATTACAACAATCTCTGGCGGCCATTAATGATCGCGTGGCTCAGGCATTGTACATCAAGCAGCTTGCGGAAAGAATCGGCATTGCTGAAACTGCTATTCTGGAGCGATTAAGAGATATTTCAAGCGATAAATCCAGGCGCATCCCTCCCGGCGTTCCGACAAATGCGCCTCTGTCCGACTCTAATATACGTGACGAGAAAAAATCTGTTTTGGAGGGCAAGGGAACAGAGGGCGTTTTTAGAGGTAGCCGCCTAGAACGGCAGATCATTGCGATGATGATTCAATTTCCTGAGATTTTGCCCGATGTTAACAATTACAAGGTGTTGGAATTGTTTACTGATAGTACGCTAAAAAGAATCGGGGAATCTATTTTGGAATTCAACCCGACTTCCGCTGATCAGGTTTCAGAGTTGATGTCTCAAGCTGATGACGGGCAAACACAAGCGTTGATCGCCTCCTTAGCGATGGGGGATGAGTCCTGGAATAGGAAAGGATGTCTCAGGCTTCTTGGAAATTTTGTTGAAAGCGGGCGCAAACTTCGAGACGGTGGGTTGCTGGAGATGCAGATCAAAGCTGCAGAAAAGATCAATGATCATGCGCTGCTTCTAAAACTGTTAGCTCAAAAGCAAAAAATGGCCGAGCGTAGTGAAAAGCAAAAAATGGCCATTTTGAATGAAAATTAAAGGTTTCGGGAAAACAAATTGTCCCTGACTGCGAAGGATTAAGGTTCCGATTGCGGTTGATAAATTGAGGTATTTGGGAGGCATGATTATATGGTCAGAAAAGCTGCTGAAAAAAAAGAAAGCAGTAAAAACACTCAAGTGAGAGCATCCGTCAAAAAAGGTACCGGCAAGAAGAGAACCGTCAAAAAGAACGTTAAAAAGGATATTTCAAGAAAAGGTGCTCACAATCAGAAAGATGGCGGAAAAATAACACTTAAGGCAATCAAGGCGCTGGTGACCAAAGGCAAAAAGCAGGGGTATTTAACCTATGATGAAATAAACGAGATGCTGCCGAAAGATATGCTGTCTGTCGAGCAAATCGATGAGACGCTGATGTTGTTTTATGCCAACGATATAGAGGTGGTCGATGAAAAACATCAAAAGAAAGTCGTAAAACTTAAAAAAGCAAAAGAGAAGAAGGCGACAACCGGCAGTGCCGCCGCCGCAGCAGACTTTGGGACAGTCACCGATCCGGTTAAAATGTATCTTCGCGAGATGGGTCTTGTCACTCTGTTAAGCAGGGAAGGGGAGGTTGTCATCGCAAAGAAAATAGAAGCCGGTGAGCAGGAAGTTGTCCGAGCCCTTTTGGAGAGCACGGCGGGGGTCGAATCCATCATAAACCTGGGGGGAGATATTGAGAATGGGGCTTTGCGCCCCAAGTATGTATTAAGAGATGTCGATGAGGGTGACACCTATGCCGATGAAGTCGCGCAAACCAAAAAATTTCTGGATACCATTCGGGGAATCAAAGATCTGCACGAAGAAAATAGAGTGTATCGAGAAAAGCTTTTTATTGAAAAACTGAAACCCGATGAGAAGCGTCGAATAAAACGAAATATTGGCCGTCGGGCAGCTAAAATTTTTGAATTGCTCAAGGACTGGCGTCTTGAAACCAGTGTCATAGAAGGTATCGAAAAAAAGATCAGGTACCAAATTGGCTGGTTTGATGCAATGAATAAGAGGGTTGTCGAGAGTGCTGAAATATTTGATGCATCGATAGCAGACCTTAAGGATCATTTGGAAATCAAAAACAAATTTGTAAAATGGGCCGCCACGCGCTGTGAATTATCCAAAAATGAGTTGGAAACCCGGTATGATGAACTAAAAAGGATTATAGAAGACATCAGAGCAAAAGAAATCGAT
>JAFDCA010000195.1 GCA_019313025.1 Deltaproteobacteria bacterium | reverse complement strand
GCAGAATAATGCATATGATAAAAACAGGAGTGTAAAAAGATGAGATTTCTAACAGCAGTATTATTATTGATATTATGTATCTCTCCTCAAAATGCTTTTGGAGATTGTACCCATGGAGACTGTATCAATGGAGATGGAACCTATATTTTTTCAAATGGAGATAAATATGTGGGCCATTTTAAAAATGGTAAAATGGATGGAAAGGGTACTCTCACATCTCCTGGCGGTGGAAAATATGTCGGTGAATTTAAAGACGGAATGCTAAATGGCCATGGTATTCTTGTTCGTCCAAACGGCCTCAAATATGTTGGACAATTCAAAAACAACAAATTGCATGGAAAAGGAACACTGACATCACCTAACGGGAAAAGGATGAAAGGCACGTTTGATGCTGGTGAGTTTATTGGGAATTAAGAATATCCTTTCTAAATTCATAGGATAAATTCTTCCACAACCCTAAAAAGATCATTCACGCTCACAGGCTTGGCAAGAAAGGCGTCCGCCCCTGAATTCCTGGCGGTTTTTTCATCCTCGGGATTTGCGGACATCAAAAGGCACTTTTTGTCTGGATACATCTCTTTGAACTTGGCAAGGAGTTCAAATCCGTTGAGGCCGGATACATTAACTTCTGAAATAATGATGTCAGGGCTGTCGGCAGCCTCTATATATCTCCATGCTGCCATGCCGTTATCGAAAGAAAGAACATCTCTGTTCACACAATACATCAAAACAGTGGATATAAAATCCCGGACCAACAGGTCTCCATCGATCACGGCTATTTTTACATTTGGAATGCTGACCTGGCTCACGCTATTTTCAGGAACTTTACATCGTTGACATTGAAGTTGAAAATAAGTGCTTCAAAGATTCTATTCAAATTATCTTTAAGGGCCTTTTCTTTAAAATACCCTTTGAGCCGCCCTTTAGCTACCGCTATAACCATCAATGCAAGATACTGGATTCTCTGATAAAACATATGAACTTCTAGAATGCATTTAAGTTTAGTTATTTGTCTGTTTTTAATCTATCATTATACCTATGTCAACCAATGTTTCCTGTAGGCCATCTTAATAATACGTGTATTATAACTGATAAGTCGCTCTTTCAAAACCTCACTAGTTAAAAAAAATCGTTTCCATCAGATTGTCAGCGCCTTTTGTTCTTTTTTCGTCAGATATCGCCATGCCCCCTCATCGAGCCCTTTGAGCTTTATGTTTGAAATTCTCAACCTTTTTAATCTTATAACATGGTTTCCTACTTTTCGAATCATGCGTCTTATCTGTCTGTTTTTTCCTTCTTTAAGCACGATTCGAAAACGCCTGGAAGATAGTCTGATAATCTCTGCAGGTCTTGTTTTTGTCCCCATCATCGGCATACCTCTGGCAATATTTTGCAGTGCTCCGTCTGTTATGGGATTTGATACGGTGACATCGTATTCCTTTTCATGATCAAAAGAAGGATGCGAAAGTTTATGGTGAAGATTGCCATCATTGGTGAGGATTAAAAGTCCGGTGGAATCCTTGTCAAGTCTTCCTATAGGATAAATACGTTGAGGAACATCAATAAGGTCAAGTACAATTTTTTCGCCTGGTTGACGGCAGCTTGTTACATAGCCTTTTGGCTTGTTGAGTAAGATATAAACAAGATCATTTTCCAATTTGACAGCTTTACCTTTAAATTCTACGCTATCTTTTACCGGATCTATTTTTGTGCCCAGCTCTGTAACAATCGTGTTGTTTACGCGTACAAGTCCGGATTGTATATATTCTTCACCCTTTCGTCTCGAACAGATACCGGCTTTTGACAAAAATTTTTGCAGACGCATCAAAGACATGGTTTTATAGGCATCACTCATCGCCATATATTTTCAAAAAAGCGATATGAATTTCACCGTGCAAGCGTGACCCAATATTTTGGGATTTGTAGAATATATACAATTATATAAGAACTGTGCTAAAAATCCCAAATATTGGGTCACTGCGAAAAAAAGTGCTGTTGACTGGCATATCGTCTTTTTTGAAAACACATGGCTCAAGTGATTCATAACCCAAACAAGATTAAGGTGAAAAGAGAAAAGATTTCATCATATTATAAAATGCGAAATCTGAGTTATAAACAAAAAAAGAGAGGGTAGTTTTCGATTCATAAAGATGTAATTTTTTCGATGAACAAGGCCGCACAAGGGTTTTTGGTGAGGTGTACATATCGTACACCGCAACCGGAAACCCGCGGAGAACGCCGTTGGTCTGAAAAAGGACCATTATGAATTGAAAACTTAGGATCTATAATCCGCATTTATTTTAACATAGTCCACGGAAAAATCGCAGGTAATCATGGATCCGGAACCCTGTCCCATGTTCAAGTGAATGGCCACCGTAAATTCATTTTTCTTGAGAACCTTTGTGGCTTCAGCCTCAACGGCTTTGCCGCAACCCATGCCGGCTTTCACCATTTGAACATCGTCAAAATAAAGATCGATCCGATCCGGTTCTACATCAACCCCAGCCCTGCCAACAGCACCCATAATCCTTCCCCAATTGGCATCCTCGCCAAAGAATGCGGTTTTCACCAGGGGAGAATGGGCAACCGTATCAGCAACCTTTATGGCATCCGAATCCGACCCTGCCCCTCGAACGATGATTTCCACCAGCTTGGTCACGCCTTCGCCGTCTCTGACCAGCTGCTTGGCAAGATCCAAACAGATATGGTCTAAAACCTTCTGAAAGATTTCTTTATGGGCTG
Source organism: Deltaproteobacteria bacterium (assembly GCA_019313025.1). Next base: position 1,126 of record JAFDCA010000195.1, on the reverse strand, counting down.
GACTTTCAATTTCTATGCCGGACAGACCGTTGGCCATCATCAGCACCGTATCATTGGTGCTGGTATCGCCGTCAATTGTGATCCGGTTAAAAGATCGGTTCACCGCATTCACCAACGTTTCTTTCAAAACTGTCGGCGCAGCCTTTGCGTCGGTACAGACAAAACAAAGCATGGTTGCCATATTCGGACGGATCATTCCAGCACCTTTGGCAACACCGGTGATCACAAAAGTCTCCCCATCTATAACTCCATGTCCGAAAACCATTTTGGGAACCGTATCCGTGGTCATGATCGATCTGGCCAAATCAGGAATTCCTTCCGGTTGAAGTGATCCGACAAGACCAGGAATGGCTGCCTTAATCTTATCTATGGGCAACGGTTCTCCGATCACACCGGTTGATGCCACAAGCACCAGATCTTCAGAAATCCCGAGTTCAGATGCGGATAAACTTGCCATGATCTCGGCATCTCGGATTCCCTGCTTACCGGTACAGCAATTGGCATTACCGCTGTTGACGACAATTGCCTGACAGATACCTGATTTTATTCTTTTTCTTCCGAGAATCACCGGCGCCGCCTTCACCCGGTTGCGGGTAAACATCCCGGCGACAGTTGCCGGTACCCGGGAAAAGATGAGACCGAGATCCTTTTTGTTTTTTTTCTTGATTCCAGCGGTAATACCCGCAGCTTCAAAACCAGGGCACGTGATAATTCCCATTGTTATTTTTCCTTATAATATGCATTTCAGACAGCAGCCTCATCAGCCACACGGCATAGGCGGACAAGAAGGCTTTATTGCCAAGTTCAGGCGCAAAACTTGAACAAATAATTTTACAAGCCATCTGAAGAATGCAGATTTCGCTCAAGAGCGAGTTCAGCTTTGCGAAATCCCGATATTCGGGAACGCGAGCCGATGAAAAAGCCGGGTCCGCCAACGACCTATGGCGGATAGCGCATCTTGAATAGGCTCGCGACCCACCTTTATGAACACAACTCAAAGGGGAGTCCCGTCATTCGGGGCAACGCCGAAATGGGGCGTTAGATGTGTTTTTGAGATGGCTTGTAGATTTTATTTGACAGAATACAAGAATATTGTCAATCTGCATTCTAAAACTTCAGGTAAGAT
>JAFDCA010000194.1 GCA_019313025.1 Deltaproteobacteria bacterium | reverse complement strand
CATTCTCGATAAACCCGGGGCTCTGGAAGATGAGGAATACGCGTTGATTAAAAAGCATCCGTCTATCGGCGCACGAATACTTGAACCCATCACTTCGTATAAGGGTATCACCCCAATCGTTTTACAGCATCATGAACGATTCGACGGAAAGGGGTATCCCCATGGTCTTTCCGGCAATGACATAGCCATTGAGGCCAGGATTCTGGCTGTGGCCGATGTTTTTGATGCGATAAACTCGGATCGTCCTTACCGGAAAGGATTGCCTGTTGAGCGTGTTATTGATATCATGGCTGAAGAAGCAGGCCGACAATTCGATCCGAATGTTGTAGACGCCTTTTTAACAATCATGAGACAAGAAAAAACAAAAGCAGCATAAATAACGATTAAAATAATACCATTGACCATCACATCAAAAAAACAGAAAAACAAATGAAACTTAAATGGATTGTGATTCCAGCGGTTATTTTGGTTGCCGTTTTAATATTCGTGTTCTTTATAAAAAAGAACAAAGATATTCCTGAAAACTTAATCGGGAAGTGGACAACCTCTGAACCCAGATATGAGGACCGGTTTTTTGAAATTAAAAAAGAAACGATTGTTTATGGTCTGGGTGGAGACAAACAAGACGTCTATTTTGTTTCAAATCTGGAGACACGTTTACAAGGAAATCAAATTCTGTATACCCTCAGCTGCAAAGATACAGATGGATTAAAGTTCACCCGATCCTTTTTTTATGAGCTGATAAACGGAGGCGTTATTAGGTTCAAGAACCAAAAAAATATCAAGTGGATGAAAAAAAAGGATGACGCAGTTAAAGAAAATTGAAAAACAGGTCAAAAAGAAAAAAGCAGGACAACATGAGACAAACAGCCAATCGGCGGCGGTTTAAAAACTATTTAATCGCCAATAAAATTCACTTCAGAATGATGATCGCCAACTTGATACTTATGTTGCTGGTCTTTGCTATAGTCATTGGAGCGGTGTTATATCCATTCTATTGCGAAATTTTTAGAATCGGAGATATATATGCTCAACATTATTCGGCAAGGTTTTTTGTTGTTTTATTGGACCGGCTATCCTTATCGCTCATTGCCGTGCTTCTGATTAGCTTATTATATCAGATTATCATCAATCATAAATTCTGCGGACCACTGGTCAACTTTTCAAATACCTTTAAAAAAATGTCCCAGGGTGACTTAACGCGAAAAATTTATTTGCGTCGATATGATTTTCTTAAACATGAAGCCGCTCAGGTTAACGCCATGATCGATTCGCTATCTGACAATATCGTGGCCGTCAAAAAAGATCATGACCTCCTAATGGCAGCGCTGGAAGATGCAACAACGGGTGAAATGCCGCCAAACGAATATCAAAATGCTTTTAACGCTTTAAAAAAACAGGCCGATATCTGCCATAAACGGCTGTCCGTATTCAAGATAGAAGACAAAAGTGATTGAGAAAAAAGCCCCGGGCTGATACGTAAACCAGATGACCCAAATAACTCCATAATAATTTGTGTTGTCGTTATATAATCGAAGATACCCGACCTTGGGGCTATAAGATCGTTGTGCGTTGGTGTTTTTTCATCTCCGTGAAATCCTAAAATTTAGTGATTGTCTAATTGCCAAACATGCCTTTGACCTTTTTGCCGATATCCTTGATTCCTTCTTCTTTACCCGTGGTGTCTCCCAATTTCTTTATCGTGTCTTCACCCAGGGAATCTAAATTGACACCACTGGCAGCGAGCTGTTTGTTCAATACATCCGTTACCGCTGGAGATGCAATGGTTCCGTACAGTGCTGAAAATACTTCTTTAAACGCTTCCGCCGGTGATGCGCCATTTTTCTCTTTTCCGATGTCTTTAAGATGGATGTCCGGTAAGGCGGTACTGATTTGTTTGTCTCCTATTTCGTATACGGATAAATCCAGGTTAACGGTTCCTTTCTTTACAATGAAATTTCGAATGATCAGTTTTTTTCCGGCGCCTTCTTTTTCTGATTCTTGTTTTGAACCCTTTTCCGAGTCCGTGGCTTGGGTGATATTTTTTAAAATCGTATTGAAATTATCGTTTTTGCCTATTTTTTCGTAGGTAATTTCAGGGCTTATCACCTCGATTCGATCCACAACAATCGTGTCGCTTGACAAGGATTTCTCGTCAACATTCACAAGAACCGAGCCGACTTTCACGGCGCTCGGTGTCTTGAACCCGATGGGGTTGCCGAGGAAAAATTGCTTAATCTTGGCTTCTGCTGAAAAAACAGAAACGCTCACATCAGCAACGTGCAATTCTGTTTTTGTTATTTTGGGCCCGTAAGAATTAACAGCACGCTTAATGATAGGGCCGAGGTTTGAAATTCCAAAAATGATGATAGCGATAACAACCACTATCGCGCCGATTCCAACATACATCCATTTTTTCACGGTAGTTTCTCCTCAGGTTTAAATTCAAATTCAAGTGAATCGAACCAACCTTTTTATTGACCACAGCATTTTTTATACTTCTTGTTGCTTCCACAGGGGCAGGGTTCGTTACGTCCGATTTTTTTTTCGGCTTCTTTGGGTTTCGGCCAATTCAACAGTATTTCTAAATCGGTAATATCTTCTGGTTTATCCCGCTCTAATTAAATTCTATATTTCCAGGCGTTTTTTTCAAAAATTTTGGCGACTTCTTTCATTCTTTTTTTTGTTTTGACATGGACGACAGCGGGGTTCTTTTCGGTGCCCAATTTCGCCGTTTTTTTACCGTTATAAATTTGCCGCATCGTTTCTCCTTTAAAATAGTATAAAGACTTATTGAGAGCGATCTTTTACTGTTCCGGCAGATAACGCTTGCTGATTCTGCGGAAGGATTCTATTTGTTCATTTTCCCATTTATGATCGTGTCCCAGTTCCTTGGCCATGATCGAAGCGACTTTGGGTGCCGTTTCACTTGCGGCACGGGCATTCAACAGAAGACTTCGGGTTCGGCGGGCCAGAAAATCATCGACAGTGCGGGCCGCTTCGAACCGGACGGCCCAGATGACTTCTCCGACACGGGCCGGTAGCGCAGGATGCAGTCGTTCCTTGCGGATTGGATCCGCACGCATGATATCTTGAATGGCCGGCGCATCAGACCCGTAAAGTGCGAACTCTCCGAATTTTTCCGCCGTTTTATGAAAACCGTGAATATTGAGCTGCTTGGTAACACAGGGTTTCGATTCGATGCCCGCGAGAGAAAGCGCATTATTGACGCAGATTTTCGCCATCAGACGATAGGTGGTCCATTTACCCCCCGCGATGGTGAGCAGCCCCGAATGAGAGATATGGATGATGTGGTCCCTGGACAAAACGGCAGTGTTTTTTTCATCGCCGGTTTTTACGAGGGGACGTATCCCTGTAAACACGCTCAGAATGTCTTTTCGGGACGGGACCTTTTCAAGGTATTCCCCCGAGGTTTCGAGGATGAAATCGATTTCTTCTGCCATGGGACGCGGTTCAAGTTCGATTTCGGAGACGGGGGTATCGGTGGTGCCCACCAGCGTGACCCCCATATAGGGAATGGCAAACATAACGCGGCCGTCTTTGGTATGCGGTACCATGATGGCGGATTCTCCGGGCAAAAAGGACTTATCGAAAACAAGATGAATGCCTTGGCTGGGAGAGATCAACGGCGGTGCGTCTGGATCATCCATCCGACAGATATGATCAGCGAATGGACCGGTAGCGTTAATAACCGCTTTTGATATTGCTTGGTGTTCCGTGCCGGCCTCAAGATCCTCAAAAATAACGCCGTTTATGAAACCGTCGCCGCCCTTGGTCAGCGCGATAACGCGGGCATAGTTCAGCAGAGCAGCGCCCTGATGCGATGCGGTGCGGGCCAGGTTGATGAGAAGTCGGGCATCGTCAAACTGACCGTCGTAGTAGATGATTCCCCCACGCAAGCCGTCGCGTTTAATCGTTGGAATTCGTTCCAGGGTTTCGTCTTTTGTGAGAATTTTAGACGGCCCGAAACCGTAGCGGCCGGCCAGCATGTCGTAAACCTTGAGCCCTATGCCGTAGAAAGGCGCTTCCCACCAATCGTAGTTGGGAACAATAAAAGCCAGGTCATGTACCAGATGGGGCGCATTATTCCGCAGGATACCACGTTCTCTCAAGGCCTCCATAACCAAAGAGACATTGCCTTGCTGGAGATAACGGACGCCTCCGTGAATGAGCTTTGTACTTCGGGAGGATGTTCCCTTTCCAAAATCGCTTTGTTCCAGGAGCAGAACGTCATATCCCCGGGAAGCGGCATCGACGGCAATGCCCACACCGGTGGCCCCGCCGCCGATAATCAGCATATCCCACGGATCGGTACGATCCGATATCCTGCCCAACATCTCTTCGCGATTCACGATTGACCTCTTTGGAGTTCCGTTTCCGGATATTGCCTGATTCTTGCACAGGTAATTTTGGAATAGGACATCATTTGAATTTGTTTTCGATCAAAGCGCGGTCAGGGCCATCCGACGGCGCGTGCAAGGGTGTTGTTTTTAAGCACTCTTTCCGGGTAGTTGGTGAAAACGCCGTCGATCCCGAGTTCTCTCATTTTATCTATATCCTCAGGATGATCAACTGTAAACACAAATACGCGAAGACCCCGAGCGTGGGCGTCTTTTACAAACCTTCCATCGATAAATTCAAGGGAAACATGAACCGAATAGGCATCCAGAGATTCGGCAAACAGCGCGTCATTTACGGGGAGGCCGACCATCATCGCGCCGAGTTTTATTCTCGGATCAAGCTGTCTTAGCAGCGATAACTCCCGATGATTGAACGACGATACCAATAAGAGATCATCATTCCAACCTGCTTCTCGCATCCTGGAAATAAATTCCGCCACCGGGGCGGCGGTATCGGGACCTTTCAACTCGATATTCACTCCCGCTTTCAAATGAATCATTTCAAATGCTTCCTCCAGGGTCGGAATTTTTTCGCCGTTACCGGCGTCTAGTTTTCGCAGATCGTCAAACTTTTGATCCAGCAGGTAACCCGTTCCGTTGGTGGTGCGTT
>JAFDCA010000193.1 GCA_019313025.1 Deltaproteobacteria bacterium | reverse complement strand
TCTTCTTGTTCATGAGCAAGAATATCAATGAGCGCTGAACCGACCCCCACAATCAGTTTTTTGTTCTTGTCTATTTGTTTGATCACCATCTGCCCATCGCTTATCGTGTCGAAACAAAGGTTATTTATTTGACCCCATTACCATACTAACGATTCATGAATCCATCCCTTGTCACCGTCGGCATGCTCAAGGTGAATCCAGCTCCCTTTGCGCTCAAGAACTTTAAAGGGAATTCCTTTTTCGACTTCAAACAGTATCTCAAAACGCGTGTCCGGGCCTGATCGAATATTACAATTTTCCTTATTTGTAATTACCGAGGGAAATTTGCCAAGAAGTGCTTTATGAATCCACCCTTCATCTCCCTCAAAATCACGAAAATGATACCATTGGTCGGACTTTTGAAATACGTCCAGTGGATGATATTTTTCCACAGCCCATAAGATGTCATAATTTCTCCCCGGTCCAGAACGTATGTTGGCTATGGAAACCGATATGGCATAGCGTTCTGCCGAAGCGGCAGAAACCAATATCATCACCAGAAAAAATGTTATCCATGAATAATTTTTCATTGTAAAAGGAGAAAATGTTAAAATATCATAAATCGGCGCCGTCGGCTATCGAGCCGCTCGATACCTTCTTCTTTCGCCATCTGTAACGCTGTTTCATAATCCTTTTGCGACAGATAAACGCTCAGTTCTTTGACCTCATCGGCTCGACCGCAGGGTCTATACTGCGGCATGATATTGACATAGGTATTCAAAGAAATCTTGCGGGCAATAAATCTCATAATCTCCCGCGTACCCGCAAGCCCGGAAGGAAGAACCAAGTGTCTGAGTAAAATTCCGCTCTTTGCAATCCCACGATCATCTGTAACAAGGTCTCCCACCTGGCTGTGCATCTCAATAAGCGCTTTTTGGGCGATTTCAGGATAATCTTTTGCATTACATGTTTTCTTCGCGATGTCAGGATCCCAGAATTTAAAGTCCGGCATATAGATATCGAAAACACCTTCCAAGAGTTTCAGCGTTTTCACGGAATCATATCCTCCGGTATTGTAGACCAGGGGAACCGAGAGCCCTTCTGGTATGGCAATTTCAAGGGCCGAAAGGATCTGAGGAACAACATGGGAGGGTGTAACAAAATTAATATTGTGACATCCTTTGTTTTGCAAATTAAGCATGATGCCTGCCAATTGTTCATGGGATATTTCCTCGCCGTGTTCCAGATGGCTGATGTCGTAGTTTTGACAAAAAATACACAGCAAATTACAGTGAGTGAAAAAAATCGTTCCCGAGCCATGGGTTCCCACCAAAGGGTCTTCTTCACCGAAATGGGCATTGAAGCTTGATACATATGCTTTTTTGCCGGTTTTGCATACACCCGTTTCACCGTTCAGGCGGTCCACCTTACACGTTCTTGGACAAAGTGTGCAGGATTTTAAAATTTCGTAAGCTGTTTCAATCTTTTTGGCCAGCAGCCCTTTCTTGTAAGTTTCAATATAGGCAGGTTTAAACGTTGGCATCTTTTATATACTCCCTGATTTACTCAAAGGTCGCTTTACTGAAAAGGAACGCACTTTTAAAACATTATATGCCAATTAATGTCCCACACTGATACACCAGAAAAGCCATTCCCCATGCAAGCAGTGTACTGTATGAAATACTGAAAATCATCCATTTCAAAGATGCGGTTTCACGCCGGATGGCTGCCAGTGTTGCAATGCACGGCATATATAATAAAACAAAAACCATCATCGCCAGAGCCGCAATCGGTGTCATACCGGAAGACAATAGGGCATTTTTAAGGGCTTCCGAATCCTCTCTTTCATCAGCAGCATAAAGTATCCCCATGGTACTTACAACGATTTCTTTTGCCACAAAACCCGAGAGAAGGGCGACGCTTCCCCGCCAGTCGATCCCGATGGGGGAAAAAATAGGGGCAATGACCTTACCGATGCGACCCATAAAAGATTTTTCAGCCTTTTCAGCTTTTTTCTCCGTTATGAGTTCTCTTACGACATCATCCCGTTTTTGTGCTAATAATGCTCTGTCAGATTCTTGGGCGGCATCCATCTCGGTTTGAAAATATGTTTTAATTTGTTTTATTTCTAAGTCATAATTTTTGGAATAAGATATGTTGAGCGGAAATGCAGTCAGTGTCCAAACGACAACCGAACCAGCAAGGATATACCCCCCCATTTTTTTTAAAAATAGCTTGCTTCGATCCCACATATGGATCAGCAGGCTTTTAATCATCGGAATTCTGTAAGGCGGGAGTTCCATGACAAACGGTGCATCAGCTCCTCTTAAAAGGGTTGATCGAAAAAGACGACCGGTGACGATGGAAAGGATAATGCCCAATAGATAAATGCCGAAAATTACAGTTCCGGCCTTGGCGCCGAAGAAAGCGCCGGCCAAAATAATGTAAACCGGAAGTCTGGCGGAGCAGGACATAAAAGGTGTAATGAGAATGGTAAGGGTGCGATCCTTTTCACTTTCCAGGGTACGGCTGGCCATAATGGCCGGAACGTTACAGCCGAATCCCATCAACATGGGTATAAAGGATTTTCCGTGAAGCCCGATAAGGTGCATGATCTTGTCCATCAAAAAGGCCGCTCTGGACATGTAACCGGTGTCTTCAAACAAAGCGATACAAAAGAAGAGAATCAAAATATTCGGCAAAAAAATCACAACACTTCCCACACCTGCGATAATGCCGTTTATCAGAAAATCTTTAAAGATATGGTCCGGAAGCACACGAGTCAGTAATGTTGAAAAAAGGTTAATGCCGCTACTGATCCAGTCCATTGGATAGGCACCAAGGGAAAACGTCAACTGGAACATGGCCCAAATAAAAAAAATAAAGATTGGAAATCCGACAAACCGATTGGTCAGGACAAGATCCACGTTTCGGGATATATCGACACGTTGTTTGGTTGATGTGGTAAGGACTTCCATGATAATCCCGGCGATAAATCCATAACGCTCATCCGTCATTACGATTTCCGGATCATCATCAAATCGATCCACAAGGAAATTCCGCTGGTTGTCGACTTCTTTGAGAATGTCATCGCCAACTTTTCCGGTTTTTTCTAAAATGCGTTCCTTTACGATTTTATCATCTTCAATGAGCTTTATGGCCGTCCATCGGACGTTGTAAGGGATTGAATTTGCAGCATGATTTTCAAGAAAGTGTTCAATTATTAAAATAGAATCTTCAATATCTTTGCTGTATTTTACTTTTCGCTTTTTGGGGACAACATAGTCCGACTCCGCCAGTTCAATGGCTTTGTTTAAAAGGGTCTCGATACCTTTGTTTTTGTT
>JAFDCA010000192.1 GCA_019313025.1 Deltaproteobacteria bacterium | reverse complement strand
GTTTGCGAGTTCTTGCAGATCTCAACGAAATTATCCGGCGGATGAAACGGAAGGTTATTCTGACAATAGCTATAAAATGAATTTTAAAAACGTCGGTTCATTGCCACGCATTTTCAAAAAAAAGGAGCTCTGAACCCTGACAAAGGAACTTGATCCAGTATTTTAGGATGTGAAAGACATCTAAAATATTATAATTTTTGGAGGGTTGTTTTTCAAAGCGTCTTTTATTCTACAATCAAAACCGAAATATCCTCAACTGCATGAAGGACTTTCTGGGATACGCTTCCAAAAAGGAACTTTTTCAAGCCGGTATGACCTCGTCGACCCAAAACAATCAGGTCGTAACCGGTGCGGGCTTCCTCTATGATCGTCAAAGCGACATCATGCTTCATTATTTCAATTTTCGCTGATATCGATTCTGCTTTAAAGCCGGCATCCAAACAGATTTGTCTTCCAGACGCCAGTGTTTCTTCCAATTGACGCTTTTTTTCATCTTGAATTGCCCGGCAATAATCCGGATATTGTTTTGGAGCGAATCCTTTGATAAAAGGCGGGTCCAGTTCGCATAAAAGATCCACATTAGGGATGACGCTGAACAGTGTAATGGTCGAATTTTTGGAAATGGTTTTTACAGCAAATTCGACAATCTTTAAAGATATTTCAGAGCCATCCAATGCAATCAGAACCTTCTGGGACATTTTTTCCTCCTTTTTTTACGTAGAATAATGAAAAGGCTATTTTTTTAACCATACCTTAACATCTTCTTTGGTGGGGATCTTGCCAACGCTTTTGACTTCGCCGTCAATGATCACGGAAGGGGTCCCAAAAACACCGTAACCGGCAATTTCCATGACATCAGTCACCTTTTCAACTGTGGCGTCGACACCGGTTTCAGCAACTGCATCCTTTACATTTTGTTCGGTCTGATGACATTTTGGGCATCCGGGGCCCAGGACTTTGATATCCATGTTTTTCTCCTTTGAGTCGGGTTTAAAACATCCCATTTTGCCCAATCTCTGTGTCAGGCTCAAATTTTAATCCTCGAAATACTAAATGTATGTCTGTGGTTAAAATTTTCGCCTTCCTTGACCTTGAACAAAATTTAATATTTTAAAACCTGGCCCCTTCGAATTTTTATTTACGTCAGTAAGCAAATCTCCTTAATTTATTCACCTTCGCCAGAATACCCTGCAGTTTGTTGCTGGGTGCTTCATTTTTAGTGTTATTCTTCTTTCGTGCTTTCGTGATAATATGTTCTTGTTTTATCTCGATTTAAGCTATGAACAAAGGTTCCCAAAGATCATCCCGCTGGTGGTCGCCATAATAACCACTAAAATGATGTATGCAACGGTCTTCTTGGTACCCATTACACTTCGAATCACCAGCATGTTCGGCAGACTCAGGGCAGGTCCGGCGAGCAGAAGCGCCAATGCCGGTCCCTTTCCCATACCGGAGCCAATCAATCCCTGCAAAATGGGCACCTCCGTGAGCGTCGCAAAGTACATGAATGCGCCGGAAATAGAGGCAAACAGGTTTGCCCACAATGAGTTCCCGCCCACCAGACCGCTCACCCATTTTGATGAAATAAGCCCCTCTGAACCGGGTCGCCCCAAAAGAAGACCTGCCGCGAGCACACCGGCAAAGAGCAGTGGCATGATCTGCTTGGTGAAATCCCAGGAAGATAGAAACCAGTTTTCGGTTTCTCCCCGGGTGGTGGTGATCATCCACACCAGCCCGATGATGCCTGTTGAAAAAGCGATGAGCGGCTCGTGTGGGAAAAGAAGCGCCAGAACCAAAACAGCAGCCCCGGCCAGCCCAACTTTATAGGCCTTGACCTTGAACCATGCAATGAGGAGTATGCCTAAAATTACGGCAAAAAGTCCGGTCATCAGCCACTTGACACTGTAGATGACGTGCCACAGACCGGTGGGTTCGGCGGGTTTCCCCCAAGTGGCAAAGATGAGGATAAACACCATGGTGGCAAAATAGATGACATTCTGCCACAGGGGTCGTTCCACATCTGGTTCGGGCATGTGCATGGCTGCCTGGACCTTGGCTTCTTCTTCTTTTATAAAAAGAAAATGCATGATGAGTCCGATGACGATGCTGAATATGATGGCCCCTATCGCTCGTGCGATACCGATGGGAAGCCCTAAAACCCGGGCGGTCAGTACGATGGCCAATATATTAATGGCCGGTCCGGAATATAAAAAGGCAATGGCCGGGCCTAAGCCGGCACCGCGCTTCCAAATCCCTGCAAAAAGGGGCAAAATCGTGCACGAACAGACCGCCAGGATGGATCCGGAAACCGAGGCCACTCCATAGGCCAGCACTTTTTTGGCACCGGCACCCAGGTATTTCATGACGGCGGCTTGGGACACGAAGCAGGCGATGGCGCCGGCAATGAAAAAGGCCGGAACCAGGCAGAGAATCACATGCTCCTGGGCGTACCATTTGGCTAAGGCCAGTGACTCAATCACGGCTCCGGTGAATCGGCTGTTGTTCACAGGAAGCCAGAAAAAAATTAGAAAACCGCCTACGATAATGCCAAGCGGTTTTTTTATCTGCTTCCAGTCGATCAGGTTCGGATGAACGTCTTTTTCAATTTCTTCAGATTTTTCCATCGCCGCTGATGTCCTTTGAGTGATGCCGCGTTACCCACCGGTCATTCTCCCTAAGTATAGTGAATAGGATACAAATTATCACAGATAAACACACGGAACATTATTTTTTTATTTAAGAATCTTGAAAATCTGTTTCCCGCCGTGTCCCCCCAAAAAAATCCTATAATTTATATGTTCTTGAAACGAGACGGAGACCCACAAATAATAATATTCTTATTTAGTTATATATTGAAGTAAAAAAATTATCCGGTCAATTCTTCACGGTTCAACAACGGTGCTTTTTTAACCAGTTCGGCCACATCCGGATTTTTCTTCTG
>JAFDCA010000191.1 GCA_019313025.1 Deltaproteobacteria bacterium | reverse complement strand
GATTCCGGTATGATGAGCTTTTTAGAAAGATGGTCAAAGAAAAAAGAACTAAAACGTAGGTTAAAAAAAAGGAATAAAGGGGTGCATCAAAGGAGGGAGCGATGAAAACCATTAAGGAAATAGATATTGCGGGGAAAAAAGTTTTTGTCAGGGTCGATTTTAACGTTCCCTTGGACGAACAACAAAACATAACGGATGATACACGGATTCAGGCCGTATTACCCACCTTAAGATACATTCTGGATAATGATTCAAAGCTTATCATTGCATCACACCTGGGGAGACCCGATGGAAAAAGAACCCCCAAAATGAGCCTTTCTCCCGTAGCAAAGCGTTTGGGAAGGCTTTTAAAAACAAAGGTTATCATGGCAAAAGACTGCATCGGTCCCGAAGTAGAAAAGTTGGTAAAAAAAATGAAAAAAGGCGACGTGGTGCTTTTGGAGAATTTAAGATTCCACCCTGAGGAACAGAAAAATGACAATGCATTTGCGAAACAACTGGGCAAACTTTGTGATGTCTATATAAATGACGCTTTTGCCGTATCTCATCGTTTGAATGCGTCGGTTGTGGCAATAACAAAATATGCACCGATTTTCGGCGCAGGTTTTCTGCTTCAAAAGGAACTTGAATATTTTCAAAAGGCAATGACTGATCCCCGGCGTCCTCTGGTTGCCATTGTCGGCGGCGCAAAGGTGTCAAGTAAAATCGGGGCATTTGAAAACATGTTGCATCATGTTGATAAATTCATTATCGGCGGAGCCATGGCAAACACTTTTCTGAAAAGCAGGGGCTGGAACATGGGAAAATCAATGGTAGAAATAGATCTTGTTGAAACGGCCGATTCGATAATAAAAAAAGCAACTAAAAATGGGATAAAGTTTTATCTGCCGGTGGATGCGGTTGTAGCAGACCGCATGGATTCCAAAGCGAATATCAAGATTGTACCCATACAAGAAATTCCTAATGATTGGATGGTGCTGGACATCGGTCCTGCTTCAGTTTTGCTCTATTCCGAAGCATTATATGATGCCAAAACCATTCTCTGGAACGGCCCCTTGGGTGTATTTGAAATAGATGCATTTAGTCGAGGAACCATCGCTATGGTTCGTAGTGTTGCTGATTCCCATGCACTTTCAATTGTCGGTGGAGGAGATACAGATGTTGCTGTCCATAAAAGCGGTGAAGCCGAAAGAATAACCTATATTTCTACGGGTGGCGGAGCCTTTCTTGCACTTTTAGAGGGGAAGACCCTTCCGGCTGTGGCCGCATTGGACACTTAGGTAGTGTCCATTTTGAATTCATGGATGGACACCAGGTCGTTGACTCACGGTAATTATTACTTTGACAAAAAATTTTACATCCACAAATAAACATATTTATCGAATACCCATTGCAGTTGTGGTTGTTTGTTTTTTTATCTTTTTAGGATATGTGTATCATCAATATTTATGGGAAAAGATCACCTACTACTACCATCTTTTTGCGGATAGAGAGCAGGTTAAAACGCTTGTCGCTTCGTTTGGTCAAGGTGCACCTGCAATTTTCATCTTTATTCAGATTCTACAAGTACTTTTCGCACCTTTCCCGGGCGAAACCACTGGGTTCATCGGAGGCTTTTTATTCGGAACAGCTAAAGGTTTTATATATTCGAGCATCGGACTGACAATAGGATCGTGGATCAATTTTACACTGGGTCGGTTTATGGGAAAACGTTTTATAAGGAAACTGATACCTGAACGTCAGCTGAATCGTTTGGATAAAATTGTTCAACGTCAGGGAGTTATTGTTTTGTTTATCCTATTTGTTATTCCAGGCTTTCCAAAGGACTACCTGTGTTTATTTTTGGGTTTGAGTTCACTGCCTTTAAAGATATTCCTCATAATCACAGGCATCGGACGAATGCCGGGGACATTGATGCTCAGCCTTCAGGGATCATACATCTTCGAACAGAAATACGGACTGTTTGCAGTGATAATGGGACTCTGCCTGATGGTAATCTTTTTGGCATATAAATATCAAAAACCTTTGTATCAATGGCTTGAAAAGTATAACGAAAAATGATGGCGGTAAGGCGTTGACGTTTTTATAAAACAATGCTATTATAAGAGGAAATTCAAAAAGATAAAGCAAGTCCTGTCGTTCAAAGAATATCGAAAGGAGAGGCGGTTGGCATTCTGGTCTGTAAGAGAAGAACTGAGTCAGGAAAACAGATTAAGGCGTTCTTATTATGAATTGTTGAGAGATGAGCTTGATCAACAGATGTTTCAATACTCCTTGATCGATTCTTATAATAATTTTAATAGCAAAAATATCCCCTATCCATTTGTTGAAAAACGCGAATTGAAGCCTCGGGCGCGAATTCCGGCCGTGGAATATGACTGCCAGAATACCTTCTTGGTGATTTTTGTTGAAGACACCATTCCACCAACTCATAAAAAGTATATAAGGTTTTTCAGAACCAACAGGACCACTAAAACCAACCTTCTTCGATATCAGCCCCTTCCGCTTGCAAACAAATTCGATAGAAATCAGAAATATCTGGATTATGCCCATTTCCACGAATTGCTCAAACTCTTGCTGCCTGTGGATTATGCGCTTTTAATCCAGAGGGATTCATCCAGCAAGAAAAAGAATAGATACAACTTGTCCCACTTTCATGTGAAAATAGATTGGCCGATTGCAGATGCAGCCGAGGATTTGGCCAGCAGCCTTCGATATATATCAAAGGATTTGTATGAAAAGGGAGATAAATATGCCATAGATGTTCAGAAAAAGTTTTTTGAGTACTATTGCCTTCCATTTGAAGTGGGCGGCAGAAGAACAGCTGCAATTGTTGCTTCCCAATATTTAAAAAGAATGGGTTGTATTTCAACAGTTTATGCATCAAGTAGCGAATCGAGAGCATTGATACGGATTTCCGAAAGAGGTGCTTCAAAAGCGGTTCTGATGAAATTTAAAGAACGTGAAATGGAACAGATTGCAGAGGCAAACAAACTTAAAGCACGCACATTTAAAAAAAATTATGTTGTTGCCCGGGAAAAAACCAGCGGAATCTGTATTTTTTTAGCCACTTATGCCTTTACTAATCATGCCAGGCCGCCTGATGACGGCAAATTACGAGATGTTAAACCCGACTTGAACTGGCTGAGTGTTGGCGGTCAGCATATTATGCCAAAACCGGGTGTCTGGAAATATCCTCCAATTTCTCTGAATCTCATCTATACTTAGGGTTCACCTATTTTTTTCATCATGGCGATTTCGTCACAATCCGGGAATTTTATACACATGATGCAGTCCGCCCATATTTTTATGGGAAGTTCTGATCGGTCTATTTGTTGAAAACCGAAACGCTTAAAAAAACTGGGGCGGTAAGTTAGTGCAAATACTTTTTGTATGTCAAAAGATTTTGCTTCGGAAAGCACATGTTCCACAAGTTTTGATCCGATTCTTTCTCCTACATATTTGGGATGTACTGCCAGGGATCGTATTTCGGCAAGATCATCCCAACAAAACTGCAATGCACAACATCCTAAAACGTCGGCGTTTTTATCATCAACATATACCGTGAAATCCCTGACATGATCATATAGAACGCTTAAAGGTCGGGGTAATAGTTTGCCTTCGCGGCCATATTGCTGAAGCAGTGCATGAATGGCTTTTATATCCTTAATGGTGGCTTTTCGAATCATCGTCATCCTCATTATCTTTTGAAAACATTGCCACTTCTTTGATCGATTCGTTTCAGAAGCGTTTCAGGTATGATTAAATTTTTGGCTGGAAGCTGTCCGAGTGAATTAGGGGTCGTTTTGAAAGAACCATTGGCAATTTAACGTTATGGATGAAAGCCCTTGTTAAAGCAGAAACCTTTATTAATAGTCCCCTGGGCAGGTTCTTTCATTTACAAGCCCTAATTCACGAGGTTTGCCGGCCTCTGGACGGGTTTATCCGCCTTTGGCGTGGTCTTTTAGCAAAAATTTAATTATATCTGAAGCGGTAATGTTTTAAAAAGGCTAAACTGTTACCAAATTATTTATTTTACCCATGATGGAAAGTCAACAGCCATGAGTTATTTTACAGTGATGATTTCGGTTCTGTTCCTTTCTTGAAAAGTGCTTTAACAGCGTTTGGAGAGTTGTCCGGTGCAAGAAGGCCGGTTGAAGGATCGATGTCCATTTTAACGACACCATCTGGAATATCAAAATATTGAATGGGTCTGTCACGCAAGGCTTTGTTCATGAATTCGATCCAAATTGGCAGCGCTGCTCTTGCCCCTGTTTCTCCTTTTCCGATGGTCGTAAATTTATCTTGTCCCACCCATACGCCGGTGGTAATCGATGGTGAAAAACCGATAAAAAGCGCATCTTTGAATTCGTTGGTGGTACCTGTTTTTCCGGCGATAGGGCGCTGAATTACCATTGCTTTTTTGCCCGTGCCTTCTTGAACGACGCTGCGGAGCATGTCGGTGATCACAGCCGCACTTTCTCTGGAAATGACGGCCTTTTTTTGAGGTTTTACTCGCCATACCAGTCGTCCGTTTCCATCAACGACCTCCATGACTCCGTAAGGCTCAATGAGTAGTCCTTTATTCGGAAAAACCGTATATGCTGCTGTCAAATTAATCAATTTAACTGCCGAAGTGCCAAGTGCCAGGGAAAGATTCGGGTACAGTGCAGATTCAATGCCCAGGGTATGGGCAAATCTGGCCACTGAAGAGGGCCCCAACATCTCGATGAGCCTTACTGCAGGAATATTTTTAGAAAGCGCCAGTGCTGTTCTTAGGGTCATTTCACCTTTGTAATCTTCGGAAAAATTTTTCGGTTGCCACGCTTTTTTTCGATTCCCAATTTTAAACGCCACCGGTGCATCGAGAATCACGTTGCTTTGTGAGAAACCCTGTTCGATAGCATAAGCATAAACAATAGGTTTAAATGCAGATCCAGGTTGTCTTCTGGAAATCGTTGCCCGGTTAAAAGGGGTTTTTGAGAAATCCCTTCCGCCGATCATAGCAAGAATTCCACCCGATTGAACATCCAAAGAAACGAGTGCGCATTGGGGATCAGGGTTCTTTAAATATTGTTGTTTCATCCTATGTTCGAGAGCAGACAGTCCTTTTTCAACAGCAAGTTCCGCAGCCTTTTGTAACTTAAAGTAGAGTGTTGTAACAACGGTAAGACCGCCTTTATAAAGCCTTGACGAACCAATGGTGTTTTCAAGAAAATATTTAATAAACTCAATAAAATAAGGTGCTTTGACACTGTTTTTGTTTTGTTCCGCGAGATGCAAAGGTGCTACTTTTGTCATATCAAAAAGAGCCTGGCTAATAACTCCTGTATCTTTCATTTGTTTTAAAACAATATTTCTTCTTTTAAACGCAAGATCTTTATCAATTAACGGAGAGTATCGCGAAGGCGACTTTGGGAGACCGGCCAGAAGGGCACATTCAGCAAGATTTAAATCACGTACAGTTTTGCCAAAAAACATTCGGGCCGCCGATTCCACACCATATGCGCCGCTGCCAAAGTATACCTGATTAAGGTAAAGTTCCATGATTTCATCTTTTGTATATCGACGCTCTATTTGAAAAGAGAGGAAGGCTTCTTTTGCTTTTCGCAATAAAGTTTTACGCGGTTCTAAAAAAAGTGTTTTGGAGAGTTGCTGGGTGATGGTACTGGCTCCTTCGACAAATTTGGCTGCTTTAATATCTCGAAAGATGGCCCTTAAGATTCCTTTCAGATCAATGCCGCTATGCTGATAAAAACGTCTGTCTTCAGTAACAATTAAGGCCTTTTTGAGGTTCTCGGGAATAATTCCTATCGGCACGGGATCCCTTTTTTCTAAAAAGAATTCGGCAAGGAGCACGTCATCCGCGGAATAAATTCGTGTAATGGAAGACGGCTTGAAAGATTCAAGATTTCGAATTTGTGGAAGATCTTTGGTCAGGGCGAAAAAAAAACCCACCATACATCCGAAAATGATTCCAAAGAGAAAAAGAAGAAAAATCCCAATATTTTTTTTATCGAAAAGAAACCCTGCTTTTCTCATATAATTTATATATCTTGACGGTTATATCTTTTGACAGTAAATAACAAACTGAATGTTTGCATTCTTAATTTTAGGAACTCCATTAAAGCACAGCTTGCCAGGAAAATATTTTGAGGCAAAAGTGTGTTCAAATTATAAGGGGATGTATCAATGACCCATCAGCACCATAACCAAGAGATACAGAGTGCTTTGTCCTTTGATGAAAAAATGGTTAAATTACTTGAACACTGGATAAAGCACAATAACGATCATGCTCAAACATACAGAGATTGGGCTCAAAAAGCAAAAGAGAAAAACAAGGGCAAGGCTGCTTTATTGCTGGAAGATGCGGCTGAAATGACCTTGTCGATTAGCAAAAAGTTTAAATCGGCTATAAAGCTCTTAGATGAGGGTTGAAAAGAGGAAATAGAGATTACTTTTCTATTCCGATTCTAGCCTTGACACCCTTTTGAAAATAATGCTTAACCTCCTTCATTTCGGTTACCAGGTCAGCTTTTTCAATGATCTGGGAATCCGCACCCCGTCCTGTTATGACAAGTTCAACTTCCTTGGGTTTTTCAGCCATAATTTCCAGTATCTCCTTTAGGGACAGAAGCCCGAGACCTGCAGCAACGTTTGCTTCTTCCATGATAACCACATTGTGTTGGCCTGACGTAAAGACCGTTTTGATTTTTTCTACACCCTTTTGTGCGGCTTCGATGTCCGAGACAGACGGCTTGCCTTTTATAAAACGGCCACTTCCGAACTGTTCCACCGTAATCAAATCATCGAACCTTTTCAGGGCTTTTATTTCACTATATTCACCCATCTTAATAAACTGGGCGATAAAAACCTTAAGACCCGCACCGGCAGCTCGTATTGCCAGACCTAATGCTGCTGTGGTTTTTCCTTTTCCATTTCCGGTATACACCTGAATATAACCCTTCATTTTACTCCCTTTTAAAGTTTCTCACCATTAATATTTATCATCCATTCTGATAAGATCGTTGGGAAAACATGCATGATCCATTGCAACAAAAACCATACTACCAGGCTGGGCATAAGCCAGGGGCTGACCGCGTTCATCGATTATGGTATTAATCCGGCCATTTTTAACAGGACCTTTCCTACTAAATATCTGAATGGTATCGCCTTTAGAAATCTTGTTTCGCACATCGATCTTAATACCATATTTCTTTGAAGTGCCGATGACCTTTCCAATAAATTGTTGTCCGCTATTTCTTAAATTTTCATAGGCCTGCAATATCTGGTGGGGATTCTCGAAATAGAATCCGGTTGAATAACTTCTGTTACTCACGGCTTTGAGTTCATAAAACCATTCTTTTTGGGCCATATATTCTTCCGGATTTTCATAATAAGCATCAATGGCTTCACGATACATTTTAACGGTCGATGCCAAGTAGTTGATGCTCCGCATTCGTCCTTCAATTTTCAGTGAAACGACGCCCGATTTTATAAGTTCAGGAATATGTTCAATCATGCACAGATCTTTTGAGCTGAACATGTAGCTCCCATGATCATCTTCAGCGATGGGCATATATTGGCCGGGTCTGAACTGTTCCACCACGGCATACTTCCATCTGCAAGATTGAGTGCACATTCCCCGATTACTATTACGGTTTGCCATATAGCTGCTTAGAAGGCATCGCCCGGAATATGCGATGCACATGGCGCCGTGAACAAAAGTTTCAATTTCAAGATCACAGTGAAGAGCGACCTCCTTGATCTCTTTTAGGGACAACTCTCTTGCTAGATTTACTCGTTTAATGCCAAGTTTTTGCCAGAAAAGGGCACTTTTAAAATTAGTTGTATTGGCTTGGGTACTTAAATGGATGGGGATTTGGGGTATGATTTTGGATGCTGTCATCAATATTCCCGGATCTGCTATGATGAGTGCATCTATTCCGATTTTCCCGAGTGAATGAAGATAATCCTCAATCGATTTTTGTTCGTTATTTTTTGGATATACATTACAAGCCACATAGACTTTTACATGGTGTTTTCGAGCATAAAGGGCAGCATGTTGAAGTTCATCAAGAGTAAAATTTTGAGAAAAGTTTCTAAGACTGAATTTTTTGCCGGCCAAATAAACCGCATTGGCACCATAATGTATGGCAATTTCGAGTTTTTCAAAATTACCTGCCGGTGCAAGGAGTTCTACTTGTCCGGGTATTTTTTTCATATTAAAAAGATGGAAATTGTTCGGAAGTTAGATCAGAAAGTTTTTGATATTGTTTGTCTTTATCTGAAATAATCGGGGTTTCAACCGGCCATTCGATACCGATATCAGGATCTGACCAGAGAATACCGCCTTCATGATCCGGCGCATAAAAATCTGAGCATTTGTAGCAAAAGAGCGCAAACTCACTCAGGACGCAGAAGCCGTGGGCAAAACCCTCCGGTATAAACACCTGCCGTTTGTTCTCATCGGATAGATAAATCCCAGTCCATTCTCCAAAAGTAGCGGAACCGGGCCGGAGATCAACGGCAACATCGAAGATTTCGCCGGAGACGACTTGAATCAGCTTGGCCTGGGGATGTTTGATCTGAAAGTGAAGGCCTCTCAAAGTGTTTTTCAGAGAATAAGATAGGTTATCCTGAACAAATGTTTTGTTGATTCCGAATTCATTATATCTGTTCTGATTGTAGGTTTCCATAAAATAACCGCGCTTGTCCTCAAAGATTTTGGGCTCTATAATGAGAATTCCTTTTATGGAGGTAGTGATAATCTTCATGACAATTAATTCCTTAACAAAGCAAACTAGTCGTTCGTATTGTTTTGTTCCTCAAACTCTTTCTTCAGCTTATATGAACGTTCTAAATATCCTTTGAGTTTGGCTTGTACTTTTCCATAAATGGTATCGAAAGAGTATTCAAACTTTTCATCCGGCACTCCTGCCGGAACGCCGGTCAATATCTCTATACCTTCTTCGACCGTTGAAACCTGATAGATGTGAAAATTTTTGTTCTTCACAGCGTCGATGACCTCTTTTTTAAGCATCAGGTTTTTAACATTGGCCTTGGGGATGAGAACCCCTTGTTTGCCGGTAAATCCTTTTGCTTTGCAAACATCGAAAAAACCTTCAATTTTTTGATTCACACCACCAATGGCCTGAATTTTTCCTTTTTGATTCACAGAACCGGTTACTGCTATTCCTTGATGGATTGGGATACCGGAAAGGCTCGAAATAATGGCATACAGTTCTGTGGATGAAGCACTGTCCCCGTCGATTCCGCTGTAACTTTGCTCGAACGTAATGCTAATGGATAAATTCAGAGGATAGTTTTGAGCAAAGGTTCGGCCTAAATAACCGGAAAGGATCAAAACGCCTTTGTCATGGGTTTTTCCACTGAGTTTTGCTTCGCGTTCGATATTGACGACACCTTGTTTGCCCATGTAGGTTTCAGCCGTGATACGAGAAGGGCGTCCAAATGAAATATCGCCGATTTGATAGACTGCGAGGGCGTTCACCTGGCCGATTTCATCACCTTCAACATCAATCATAATCGTATCATCTACATAGGATTCATGAATTTTTTCTTCGTAAAGATTATAACGAAATCTGTGTTCAGTAAATGCACGAATGACATCTTTGTCACTCACCTGCTTGGCATTCCGTTTTCGGGCCCAATAGTCTGCTTCAATTAAAATTCCCATAATAGGTCCAAAACGAATGGAAAGTTTATGTTTGTTGGAGATATATTTTTCGCCATATTCTACGATGGCAGCGACTCCTTTTGGGGTTAAGGGAAGAAGTTCCTCTTCCTTGCATACTCTGGAGATAAAACGTGCATATTTTTGAATGGTGTCATCATTTTTTATGACTTCATGATCAAAATCTGCTCTTACTTTGAATATTTTATTAAATTTTGAATCATAATTTTGGAGCAAATGAAAAAGGCGATAACTACCCAATAAAATAACTTTGACTTCCATAGGAATCGGTTCCGGACGCAAGGATGATGTGCCGTATCCCATACCCGAGGCAACGTCTTCTATGGACAACAATTTGTTTTGAAGTGTACGTTTGAGTGCTTCCCATACAAAAGGGTTCATGAGAATAGATTCAATTTCCATGATCAGATAGCCGCCGTTGGCCCTTAAAATTGATCCGGCTTGAACCATGGTAAAATCAGTGGTCACCGTCCCCATATAGGCTCTTTTTTCAATTTGACCAAAAACATTTTGATACGTTGGATTTGTTTCAAAAATAACCGGAGCACCTTTTAAATCTTTTTGATCCACCAAAACGTTCACCTGATAACGTAAAAAAGAAGGCTTGGCAGATTGAAACATCAGACCTTCTAAAGGTGATTTCGATTCGGGGGAAGCAATAAAATCCTGAACGTTTTCAAGAACGTCGGTTTCTACTTCATCTAAATAGATCAAAATATCTTTGCATGCTTTGTATTCGTCCCTGATAACATCTATTCGCTGTTTTACAACAAAGAGTGCTATTTCCTGCATCAGTTTTTCAATCTCCGAACCCATCGCTTGATTAATCTTATTGATATCCCGAATCGTGGAATCGATTTCGGACTGCACAATGCTGATATTTTCTTCGATTTCCCCTTGTTTTTCCTTTGGGAGGGAAAGAAATTCTTCCGGTGAGATCGTCTTATTTTCTACGATAGGAATGGTTTGGTAGCCGGCTTTGGTTCTATTAATCTGAATATTGTGTTGTAATGCTGATGCTTCAAGTTTTTTAATGATATCTTTTTGTTGATCGGTATATTTTTTTTGGATTTCAGATTGTCTTTGCTGAAAGGATTCATGTTCAAAGGCTTTGGGAAGTTCTTTTTTCAGATCGTCAATTAACTTGTTCATGGTTTTGGAAAACCGGCCTGCTTTTCCTTTGGGAACAGAAATGG
>JAFDCA010000190.1 GCA_019313025.1 Deltaproteobacteria bacterium | reverse complement strand
TGTCAACCATGACCAGTTTCGGATTAGGGGGAGAATATCGTTGGAGAGCAGATGGATCTCGCACTAATGGCGTGATTAGTGATATGGGCGCACATCTGATTGATTTTGCACACTGGTATGTCGGAAATATTACCTCAGTATCTGCACAACTGGCGACTTTCCTTGAAGTCCCTGGGAAGGATGGAGGGCCAATTACCCCAACAAATGACACAGCGACAGTAATGCTTCAGTTTGAGAATGGTGCACAAGGTTTAATTAAGGTCAGTTCGGTGGCCCCGAGGGGAGACCGGTGGGCCGATCAAAATGTGCAGTTATTCGGGGACGGCGGCGCATTAGCCATAACCCAAATCTTCTTTGGCCCAGATGCGAACGTTACATTTACCGGGGTCCGCAGAGGTGACGAAAAATTCGGCGACATCGAAGTTCCAGAGTCATTTTTTAAGGGGATTGACAAGAACGAATTGTTTGATCCGTATTACAAACAGGCGGCTGGTCCCAGGTTATTTATTGATGCAATTCTTGATGATGCACCTATCGAACCCAATTTTTACCATGGATGGCAGGTTCAACTAGTTATTGATTCTATTCTCGAGTCGAGTAAAACCGGGAGTTGGGTTGAGATTTGACCCTATTGTAGTATAGAGTTGACAGAGTGAAATCTTGGAGCATTTCATTCCAGATTCGGCCATGATTTTAATAATAACTCCCAACATCCGCTGCACCAGACCGGGCTGTGCCCGGCAGGTGAGATTGGGCGTTAGATAGCAACTGAGCGATATCGAACTAAACATAATAACCAAAGTGTCTTCTTAGATAAAATGAGGACCGATTTCCTTGTCCTCATCTTTGAATTGGAAAATTATTAATTAAATCCGACTGTCGAAAATGCTTAGGGATCACCTTTGGGGAGGGCAATTAATTATGGGATAAATCCAACTTCTCCCGGATGATTGTAAATAACAATTAGTGTTCGCACAACCTTTCAGGCCGTTGAAAAAGGGTACGTAATGAAATCAACTTGCTTTTCAACTGTCCTCATGCTTGCATTTGATGGGGGGTTATTGCTACAATCTTTTTGGATCAACACCTGTTTTGCAGGGATTCCCTGCGCATTGTTTCGCTTATTTTCCAAATAGCATAATTGGCTTCTCGGCTTAGTTCAGCCCCGGATTATGTGGCGGCTGCTATTTGGTTCACCAGATACTTTGTTCCGCCTTGCGCACGGCGTTTTTCAACACCTATCTTGTTCCTGGTGGCTTGATAGCTTTAGTCGTGGAAGAATATGTATTGTTTTTCCAGAGAATGTAGCTCTCCTCTGTGCGGAAGGGGTAATTTTGATGCCAAGTTTGTCTCGCACCTGATCAAGGAATTTCTTTTGGATAGTAGCATAATTGCGAGACAAATAATGGATAAATGCGATATACTTTATACAATAAAATATAACCCATAGTTGCGTTATGCGTTCTAGCTAGGTTGGCATTTACATTGGAATCACCACTACCAAATGTCTGTTATCAAGCAACATTCTAAGGTAGGCTCCAGATAAAATCACGAAAATGAAGCTAAGTGCTACTATGGTGTACAAATTCTAAGACACAAAATCTGGTAATAGGTAGGCGAATTAGATAGATGATTTGGAAAAGTTTGAGAATATTAATTTTTGCTATTAGTATCCCTGGTATGATGCTCGCCGCATGCCAATTCGGGCAACCTGCAACAGAAAATGACGGCTCTGAGCCTGAAATCGTAGCAACTTTAGCTGAACCAACTCTTGCACCTGAATCAATGATTGCTCCTTTACCTGAGCGCTCTGGACCACGCACTCAAACGAGTGGCACCGTACCGCATGTTCAAATCGGCGTAGAGCCGGTACCAGCTGTAAACGACGAACTTTTCCGACTTGCCTTTACCTTACCGGGTGTTGAAGACCGGCCGACCATCGTATCTTTGCCTGGGGCTCGAGGAATGTGGTTAAGTGATGATATTCCCTTGGCTCACCCAGAAGCCATTGTATCTGGTCGGGAATTTGCCCACATTCACCCTGATGGCAGTTTACACGCTCCTCTACCCTATGAGCGTGCCTTGGAAGTTGCCGAAAAAGGGTGGGGCGAACGGCATCCCTGGGCGGATGAAAGAGAGGGTTGGGATGGGTTGGTAATGCTTTTTACACCCCAATCTATGGCCGAATTAGAAATCATTTATCAGCTGATTGTCGAATCGTACAATCATGTCACCGGTCAAACATTGCAAACATCAGATTTCTAGGTAATCTAATAAAGCGTGCACTTGACTGGTGGGATTCGCACCGTTAAATTGAATTCTTTCTAGCTTGGGCGATTACCACTATAATTTACATTATCAACACCCACCATCGAGGAACGCAAATCGTTGTGTTGTTCTCTCATTAAAAAATGGAATGAGGAACAATTAATGACTTCAGCTTCCTTATAAACAAAATAACCAATGTGTTAGCATAGATAAAATGGGGACCGATTTCCTGGTCCTCATTTTTGAATCGGAATAAATTACAGGTCGAGATCGACTACCAAAAATGCTTATGGGTTCCCTTTGGGTAGGGGAGTCTACTTTGAGGTAAATTCAACTTCTCCCGGATGATTATAAATAACAATTATTGTTCGCACGACTTTTCAGGCCGTTGAAAAAGGGGTTATGAAATATTGATATAATCCATTGACGTGAAGGTTCATCGGATAAGCTCCATCTGTAGGCGGCTGAAAGGCTAATTTAAGGAGTATTTGATCATGAAAATTGTTATAAGTCCTTGCCTAATTGGAATCAGAACACGGTGGGATGAAAGTTGTGATGAGATTGAGGAATTGATCAATCTAGTGAAATCAGGTCAAGCTGTTTTTATGTGTCCAGAGCAATTAGGAGGGATGACTACTCCAAGAGAACCATGTGAAATAGAGCCAGGTAAGACTGCAGCGGATATTTTAAACGGTGACGCAAAGGTTTTGACTATATCTGGAAAAGATGTGACTGA
>JAFDCA010000189.1 GCA_019313025.1 Deltaproteobacteria bacterium | reverse complement strand
GGTGCCCTTCACATCGTAGTGTAAAAATGAAAACAGATTCTCAAGATATTCAAAGTAAAGTTGGAAGGTGTTTTTGTCCGGGTTGCCCTGAGTAAAGACCAAAAATAGGCTTTTCTTTCCTTTTAAACGAGTGGTGAAGTCCGGTTTGATAAACGGTACGAGACGATCCATAAAGAGTTTTGTTTGTCCGGATACTTGCCACATATAGACAGGCGAGCCAAGGATGATACCATCCGAAGCCTGTATCTCCTCGTGTAACAACTGCATGTCATCATTGGTCACACAGACGCCGGTTTCTCTGCAGTTGAAACATCCCAAACAAAGAGAGATATTCATTTTGGTCAGCTTATAAAACCTTGTTTGGGCGCCATTTTCTGAGGCGCTCTCAAGAATCGTTTTAACCAGCTTTTCAGTGTTTCCATTGTTTCTCGGACTCCCTTCTACACCTATAATCTTCATAGCGATCTTTTTCTCCTCTTTATTTTCATCTTAAATTACGATTTGAGAATAATCATTAATTTTTAAACTCGTAGCCCAGCAGGAAAATAAATTTTGTGTCCTCTTCTGTTTCCGCAGCCTCCGAAGGTTGGTTATTCCAGTCAAAGTTGTATTGCAAGGTTGCGGTAAAACCCTTATAGAGAGGAAATCGGAGGCCTGTCCGTGTCTTAAGAAACCAGTCATTTGCATCTTCAAGACTGACGTATCCGGTGTTTACGTGAAAAAGCTGTACGAACTTATCAAAAAGATACTGATCATATCCGATGGTCCATTGGCCGGAGGAATAGTCCTTATCCTCGGAAATATCATAGTTCTCGTTAACCATGGCCAGGCCTGCTGATATGGAAAGATTCAGCAAGGGGGTTTCATAAAACTGATATCCAGCTCCCGCTCCAAGGGTGCTTCTGAGATCAAGGTCTTTAAACTCATCATGTTCAAAGAGCGTGTCTGCATATAGAAACCATTTTTTGTTTAAAAAATGGCTGTAATTCCCGAAGGCAAGCCAATTTTTCGAAGTCGTTACACCATTCGATTTTTCATTGGTAAGTTCACCTCCAATTTTATAACGGTTCTGCTTCGTACGCGCCACGAATTCACCGTCAAAGTAATAGTTGTCAGTGTCCGTATTGCCTCTTTCGGTGGTGATACTTGCATTTGCACGGGCGGTTATTTTAACGGTCTTGACAGGGGTCGGATTGATCGCCTTTACATCAGCCAGACTGAAGGTGGGAGGGGTTTCGAACTTATCCGTATCCAGTTTCATTTTTCCATCTTCAACAGCCTCCGTGGTTCCCTCGAGAGTGGTCTCATCTTTAAGAATTATTTTGACCGAACCATCCGTCCGTATACCGGCTACCTCCTGCCAGGAGATAGTGATTTTACCGGCATATGTCGTTTCCAGGATCAGCTTATTTTCTTGCATGCTAACGATCTGACCGGTGAGTTTGTCCCCGTTTTTCAAGCGGACCTCATCGGCAATACTCTTTTCAGGTATGAGAAAAACCATGGGGATCAAAATAAGCCAGAGGACCAGATTGTTTTTCATCATAAATCTCCTTATGTAGAATTCGTCTATTATTGTTACTTGGCATCCATGACCCAAACTCCCTGCCAGTCATCTGGCAGAGCTTCCATAATTGCCCGGCATTTTTTTGCGTATGCCGCTGAAGGAGGATCAATTTCTTTGACGGTTGAAAATAGTTCCAACGCCTGAGAGAATTCGCCTTTGTAAAACATTTGTAGGCCTTGGGAAAAAATTTCTAACATATCCTTTCGACCCTGATATTCTTCGGCTGTCATGGGTTCGTAAACAACGACAGGTTCCCTGCGGCCGACCACGGCGATTCGTGCAAGCTCCCTTGCTGTCAGTATATCTCCCAGCATGTCCCGTGTGGACTGGGAAATCATGGTGTAGGTGCCAAACAGTTTGTTTGCTCCCTCCAGTCGTGATGCGATGTTTACGGCATCTCCGATCATGGTGTAGTCAAACCTTGTATGGGAGCCCAGGTTGCCGACAACCACCGGACCGGTGTTAATACCGATGCGCATAAACATTTCCTTGCCGGTTCGTTCCTTGAATCCGGGACGCATTTTTGCAAGAACCTCCTGACACCGGATTGCCGCACGAACGGCCCTAACAGCGTGCTCCGGCACTTCCAACGGTGCATTCCAGAAAGCGATAATGGCGTCTCCCTCGTACTTGTCTACGGTGCCGTTTTCTTCATGAATGATGTGGGTCATCGCTGAGAGGTAGTCGTTTAAAAGTGCGGTAAGTTCACCGGGATCCAAACCTTCGGAAATAGATGTGAATCCCTGAAGATCTGAAAAAAAGATGGAGAGGACTCTACGTTCACCGCCCAGCTTCAGGCGTTCCGGGTGCTGGATGAGTTGATCGATGACCGCCGGGCTGAGATACTGTTGAAAGGCGTTTTTGATAAATCGCTTTTGTTTTCCCTCGGTGGCATAGTTGACCACAAGTGCCAAAGCAATGGTGAATGCAGCCGATGTTTCTTGAACAACCAGGGGAAGCCATAGACCGTAAAGATATGAACCAAAGGAAAGAAACATCGGAATAGAGAAAAAAACAAGACCCACCGTCACGCTTCCAGCAGGGCTGCTGAAAACAGAGGCTGAAACAGCACAAGAAAGTGCCAGACAAAAAACAATGGTTATTGTCAGCCACGTCAGAGACCGGCGCATAAAGTCGCCGGAGAGAAAGTTGTCCAACACCGTGGCCTGAATTTCCACCCCGGGATACACACCATCAACCGGAGCAGACCGAAGATCATACAGCCCCGGAGCGGAAAAGCCGAAGAACACGTATTTGTCCCTGAAAGCATTTTCATCTCGGATAGTGGGCGTTTCACCTCTGAGGAGACGCATTTCAGATTGTAATACAGCGGCTGCGCTGTAAGCTTTATGTGTGCCGGAAATTCCCCGATAGTTTAAAACGGCATTGCCTTGTCGATCGATGGGTATAAATTTTTTGTCAACAACCAGTTTACCGGCCTTAATTTGCATCTGAACATCGGGGTTTGCTGCCAGGTAGGCACCGAGTCCAAGTGTCGGCAGGATTTTGTTGTCAAAGACACAAAAGAGTTTAATGCTCCGGTAGATTCCGTCCGGATCAGGATCGAGATGAACGTTACTCAGAACGGCGGCATTTGTGGTGAGTTCTTGGATGGGCATGGTCGCCCGGTGGAAGACCATATTTCCGGAATTCTCTGAATTCAGCCATTTATCTAATCCAATAACGTTGAATGCGGGCGCCGGGATTCCAACCGGCCATTTTGTGTCACTACCGCTTTTTTCCCCCAAAAAAACAGCCCCTGCAAAATGTCCAAAATCGGAAATCGCCCTGCCCAACGCAGCGTCATCCTCGATACCGTAAAGAGAGGGTTCGGTAAAAAGTACGTCGAAAGCGACGGCTTTGGCTTCGTTTCTTCGGCAATAGTTCAATATGGCGCTGTAAATCTCCCCGGGCCAAGGCCAGTTCCAACCGTTTTCGTTCTTGGCCCAGTCCAGACTGTTCTGGTCCAACAGGATCAGCCTGATATTGTCCGTGGCTTTGCCCGGTTTGGCCATGATCGAAGCCCGCAAATCCCATGTTTTGCTTTCCCAAATGTCGAGCCAGCCCAAACTCCAAAGCGACAATGCCAGAACAGCCCCTGATGCCCCTATAATCAGACTATGGACGGTCTTTTTTCCGGAAATTGATCGCCACGCCATGTTTTAATTGTTCCTCAAAGCCGACAGGAACCTTTTCTGTCTGACTTTGGGTCTTTTGACCTCCGTATAATTGCCAATCTGTTTTTGAATGTCACTGATTCTGCTGGTCGGTGAAGGATGTGTTTTTGCAAAATCAAGGCTTCCGGGTTTAAGCTTTTTATCCATCATCGTTAGCATATTCACCAGGCCGTTGGGATCATAGCCAACACGCTTTAAGATGGTTATGGCTGCGTCATCTGCCTGGCGTTCAAATTTTCGAGAGTAACCGTTATTGACCAACGTAGAGGTAATGTCAGCAATAGAGTCCTCGAAGGTCTCCGTAAGACTGGCCAGATCCTCTTTGCCGAAGGTTTTCGCACTTTCGGTACCGATGGTAATAAGGGCTGATGTAATCCGGGATTTTTTGATGGCTTGAAGTCCATGCTTGAACTGAACATGTCCTATTTCATGCGCCAGAACGGCGGCCACAGCGTCCTCATTGAGGCAGCAGGCTAACATCCCCCGGGTGATAAATATGAGCCCTCCGGGCGTGGCAAACGCGTTGATCTCGTCCGAATCCAAAATTAGAAAGTGATAGCCGTTAAAGGTTTCGGGCATATCCGAAGCTTTGGCCAAAGTCTGGCCCAGCAGGTTTATATATGCGTTGGCCTTTTCATTGTGATACGGTTTGTATTTATTGACAATGACAGCACCAACCGTGCGGCCGATGTAATATTCCTGTTCCGGTGTAAAGTCTTCGAAGCTTCGGGCCACAGCCTTGGAGCTTTTTGATATGGACTCGGCCTGGGATTCCGTAATCACACCCAAAGATTGGCCCAGGGATGTACCGATGTTAGATGCGGCTTCCATGGTTTTGCAACCGGATATAAAAAGAGGCAGGGTCAATATCATTCCAAGATTTAAAACTGCCGACTTTACAGAGGATCCGAAAAACCGGTGTTTGCTTCCAATGGTCATCATAAACCTCCTTCAGGAGACAGATCGCCTTCCATTAGAAACTGTTTGATCTGTTTCTGAGAAACGACAAACTTTTCCATCCTGTCGATCCATGCGTAATTCATATTTGGATTTTTTCCCCTAAATTCGTTTTCAACCTGTTTGTTGAATCCCTTTCCGGCAAGGGCCAATTCGTCGCTGGAGGCGGATGTCTGTACGTCTGCAGCCCCGGGGTTGAGTATAATTTTTTTAGGTGTGAGCACCGACGTGTGAATCCAGCCTTCGTTAATGCTTTCCGGCAAGCCGACTCTGACCCAGGGACCTCTTTTTTCTCGCACATAAACCCGGTCGCCATAAGAAAGCCGGACCACAACACGGCCAAGAAAAGACGGGGTTGAACGAATTTCTCCATTTTTTACCTGGATGCTCATCATTTTCTGTCCAGCGGCAAAGGCGGGAAAACCGTTCAAACAGATCAGAAGAAAAATAACCAGGAATGTTTTATACTTGATTATCACCTTTATCCCTCCCAACGAAAAATTGCGTTATCGTTTTTCACCTTCCATGCAAGGAGTAAAACCTGTCATCAATTCAATATCATTACAAGTTTCGAAAGTAAATCGCAAAGACATCGCGTTTCATATTTTGATGCTATAGCCGTTGCCAAAAATATGTTCCGATTGAATGAATAACGGTCACAATTTACCGTAAGCCGCCGGATGATTTCGTTGAGGTCGGGAAGCTGTCCGAGCAAATTAGAGCGCGTTAAAGAGAACATCTTCGAAGTATTTCAAATTAAAACACAACATCAAATGACTGAACGATATTCTAAAAAGCCATGGACATGTTTTCTTTTACGCGCTTTTGTT